>CAYGOX010000056.1:4307-4755 GCA_964351485.1 uncultured Halioglobus sp. | reverse complement strand
TGCTTAACCTCAATTCTTCGCCCTACCACATGGGCAAGCGCGACGAGCGCTGGGAACTGGTTGGGCTGCGGGCGCGCCAGGGCGGGTTCCCGATTGTTTACGTCAACCAGGTTGGCGGCCAGGACGAACTGGTGTTTGACGGGGGTTCTTTTGCTGTGACCTCCGATGGCAGCGTCGCCGCTGCCGCGCCCAACTTCGAGGAGGGCAATTACTGGCTGACGGTGTCACCGGATACCAGGGCAGCGCAGGTGACGGGCCTGGAGGTCTATCCGCCGTTGTCCCAGCTCGAGGCCGTCTGGCACGCGCTGGTGCTGGGTGTGCGCGACTACGTCAACAAGAATTTCTTTCCGGGCGTTGTCCTGGGCCTCTCCGGTGGGGTGGATTCGGCCCTGACCCTGGCGGTGGCGGTGGACGCGCTGGGTGCCGACCGCGTGGAAGCGGTGATGAT
>CAYGOX010000056.1:2426-4297 GCA_964351485.1 uncultured Halioglobus sp. | reverse complement strand
GGCGGAGCAGTCGCGCACGCTGGGGGTGGCGCACAAGGTGATCTCGATCGAATCGATCTACGAAGCCTTCATGGCGAGCCTGGCCGAGGAGTTCGAGGGGCGCGCACCCGATACGACCGAGGAGAACCTGCAGGCCCGCTGCCGCGGCGTGATCCTGATGTCCATCTCCAACAAGAAAGGCAGCCTGGTCCTTACCACGGGCAACAAGAGCGAGATGGCCGTGGGCTATTCCACGCTGTACGGCGATATGGCCGGTGGTTTCGATGTTCTGAAGGATGTGCCCAAGACACTCGTGTTCGAGCTGTGTCGACACCGCAACAAGCGCGGCCCCTGCATTCCGCAGCGCGTCATCGACCGGCCGCCGTCAGCTGAACTGGCACCGGACCAGAAGGACGAGGACAGCCTGCCGCCCTACGACGTACTGGACAAGATCCTGGCGCTCTACGTCGAGCAGGATTACAGCGCCGAGGCGATTATCGCGGCGGGCTACGACCGCGACCAGGTGATGCGCGTGGTCCGGTTGGTCGATATCAACGAATACAAGCGGCGGCAGGCGCCCATCGGTGTCCGCATCACCAAGCGCGGGTTCGGCCGCGACCGGCGCTACCCCATTACCTCAGGCTGGCGGCCGGGCGAGTAGGGGCGCGGCTAGAGCGCGGGACGATTATCGAACTGCGGGGCAACCGGCGGATCAAACAGGCCGAATGACACGCGGTTGATCCACGAGCGCTGGGAGATTTCGCTGTCGAAATCGCTCACGAACTGCCCGTTTTTGTCCACCGAGGGGTGCTCGGGAAAATTCAGTGCCAGTACATCGATGGAGTCCTGGGCCAGGTCCTTCATACCCAGTAGCAGGTAGCCCTGCGCCATGATGGCCAGTGCGTCGGCGACCGCCGGCGTACGCTGGAAATTCTCGACCACGTAGCGGCCGCGATTGGCGGCGGCCAGGTAGGCGCCGCGGCGCAGGTAGTAGTTGGCCACGGCAATTTCACTGCGGGCGAGCAGATTGCGCAGGTCGATCATGCGCGCCTTTGCGTCGGCGGCGTAAGGACTGTCCGGGAAACGCGACAGTAACTGGGAAAATTCAGCGAATGCTTCGCGCGCCTGCGTGGTATCGCGTTTGGTGCGGTCCGTGGGCAGGAAGCGGGCGAAGATATCCTCGTTGCCGGTGTAGGCGGCAAGCCCCTTCATATAGAACGCATAGTCGACATTGGGGTGCTGGGGGTGCAGACGGATGAAGCGGTCGGCGGCTTCAACGGCGGCCTCGTGCTCGTAGGCGCTGTAGTGTGCGTAGATCAGCTCAAGCTGCGCCTGCTCGGCAAACTTGCCGAAAGGGTAGCGCGATTCGAGCAGTTGGAGGCTCTTGACCGCCAGGTCGAAGTTGCCGTTGCGCAGGTAGCGTTGGGCCTCGGCGTACATCTGTTCTTCGCCGGTGTCCGCGGCGATATCGGGCAGTTCGTCGTTGCTCGAACAGGCCGCCAGGATCACGGACAGGATGAGCACCAGAAGGGGAGAAATGAAGGTTTTCAAGCTGGTTCTTCCACTGATTGCGTAGACTGCAGGGCGTTGGCCGCGTGATATTATCGCGGCTGCTGTGGACGGCTATTTAAACACAGCCGCCCCGGTGCATAAATAGGAATCGCAATGGGCGAAAAAGTTCAACTGGCGGCCCTGGTGCCACCCGATTTGCAGGGACAGCGCCTGGACCAGGCGGCGGCGCAATTGTTTCCCGATTATTCGCGCGCGCGTCTGCAGGACTGGATCAAACGGGGCGAGTTGCTCGTCGAGGGGCGCAGTGCACGGCCGCGCGACAAGGTGTCCAGTGGTGACTCCCTCACGGTCGACGCCGTGCTGGAGGAGGCCGTGTCCTG
>CAYGOX010000056.1:0-2416 GCA_964351485.1 uncultured Halioglobus sp. | reverse complement strand
GGAGCCGATTGCACTGGATATCCTGCATGAGGATGCCAGCGTCATTGTGCTCAACAAACCGGCGGGGTTGGTGGTTCACCCGGCGGCGGGTCATGCCGATGGCACGCTGGTCAACGCCCTGCTGGCGCATGCGCCGGAGCTGGCGCAACTGCCGCGCGCGGGGATCGTCCACCGGCTGGACATGGATACTTCGGGTGTGATGGTGGTCGCGCGCACTCTCTCGGCGCATCATCAGCTGGTCGACCAACTGCAGGCGCGCAGCGTCAAGCGTCATTACTCAGCGGTCTGTATCGGGGCCCTGACCGGGGGCGGCACCGTCGATGCACCGATGGGGCGGCACCCGAAGCAGCGCAAGAAGATGGCTGTGCTGGCCGCGGGCGGCAAGCGGGCCGTCACCCATTACCGGATCGCCCGGCGGTTTGGTCATCACACCCAACTGGCGGTCAGTCTCGAAACCGGCCGCACGCACCAGATTCGCGTCCACATGGCGCACCGGCACAACCCGCTGGTCGGTGACAGCCTCTACGGGGGCCGTCCGCGCATCCCCCGGGGCGCCTCGGATACGTTGATTGAGGCCCTGCGCGCCTTTCCACGCCAGGCCCTGCACGCTCATCAGCTGGGTTTCGAGCATCCCGAGAGTGGTGATCCTGTTGTCTTTGACTGCCCGCTGCCGGACGACCTTGAGCAGCTTATCGCCGTGCTGGCGACGGAAGATCCCTGGCGTGGCGATGCACCCTGACTGGCTGTTACCGGACTGGCCCGCGCCGCCTTCGGTTGTGGCCCTCAGTACCACCCGGCTCGGTGGACTCAGCGAGGCGCCTTACGCGTCCATGAACCTGGGCCACCACGTGGGTGATGATCCGGGCAAGGTCCATGCAAACCGGGAGCAGTTGCAGGCTGCACTGCCCGGCCTGGACGGCGTGGCGTGGCTGGACCAGGTCCACGGGGTGACGGTGGTGGAGGCTGACGTGCAAGCAGGCTATCCGCAGGCCGACGCCCAGTTCTGCCGTGCGCCGGGCACCGGCTGCGCGATTCTCACCGCCGACTGCCTGCCGGTATTGCTGTGCAACCGGGGCGGGACAGTGGTCGCTGCCGCCCACGCGGGGTGGCGCGGCCTGGCAGGCGGAGTGCTGGCCAACACGGTGGAAGCGATGGGTGAGCCCCCTGGCGAGCTGCTGGCCTGGCTGGGTCCGGCCATCGGTCCGGGTGCATTTGAGGTCGGTCAGGACGTCCTCGACGCCTTCCTCGACAGCGGCCTGTCAGCGCGGGCCCGAGACCGTATCCCGGCCTTTTTCCAGCCGACGGGGGCGCCAGACAAGTACCTGGCGGATTTGTGTGCGCTGGCGCGCCTGCTGCTCGGCGAATCCGGGGTAGAGCAGGTCTTCGGGGGGCAGTGGTGCACGTTCGATGACAGTGCCCGGTTCTACTCCTACCGGCGCGATGGCGTCACCGGGCGCATGGCCAGCGTCATTGGTCTGGTGCCCGCGAAAGATACTTGACCCTGCTTGAAATAGTGCTATTTGACCTCATATAAGCTCTCAGAAACGTAACTCGCGCCCATCGCTGCGATTTACCCCAGGAGATTGCTTCATGAGAATGGATAAACTGACCAACCAGCTCCAGCACGGGCTGGCAGACGCCCAGTCGCTGGCGCTGGGCAAGGACCACAATTACATCGAGCCCGTACACCTGTTGAGCGCACTGCTCGACCAGAGCGGGGGCTCCACACGGCCGCTGTTGCAGCGCGCAGGTGCCGATGTCGGGCGCCTGAGCCAGGCCGTGGCGGCCGCTATCGACGCGCTGCCCACGGTTAGCGGAACGGGTGGCGATGTGCATATGTCGCCCGACCTTGGCCGCATCCTGAATGTCACAGACAAGCTGGCGCAACAGGGTGGCGATACGTATATCTCGACCGAGCTCGTCCTGTTGGCGATGCTGGAGAGTGATACCAATGCCGGCAAGCTGATGAAGGACGCGGGCCTGAAGCCGCTGGAGCTCAAGGCGGCCATCGAGTCGGTTCGCGGCGGCGAGAATGTCAACAATCCCGAGGCGGAGGAGTCGCGCCAGGCTCTGGAGAAATACACGATCGACCTGACCGAGCGGGCTGAGCAGGGCAAGCTCGACCCGGTGATCGGGCGCGACGAGGAAATCCGCCGCACCATCCAGGTTTTGCAGCGTCGTTCCAAGAACAACCCCGTACTGATCGGTGAACCCGGCGTCGGTAAAACCGCAATTATCGAAGGTCTCGCCCAGCGCGTCGTGAATGGCGAGGTGCCCGAAAGTATGCGCGACAAGCGCGTGCTGTCGCTCGACCTGGGTGCGCTGCTGGCCGGTGCCAAGTTTCGCGGTGATTTCGAGGAGCGCCTCAAGGCGGTACTCAATGAACTCTCCAAGCAGGAGGGTCGAATTATCCTGT
>CAYGOX010000055.1:7232-14722 GCA_964351485.1 uncultured Halioglobus sp. | reverse complement strand
GGTCAGAGGGTGTGACCTCGCCGCTGAGGACGTTCACCCTGAAGTATTCCTTGTGGGGCGGATAGCACAACCCGGCATCGGCACAGCCCTGGGAAGTGACGGTGAGCGCGGCGTTCGAGGCGGGCCGTGACAGGGTCGCCTCGATATCTGCGTCGTGGTAGTAGACCTTCACCTCGCCGAAGAACTCGTCCTCCTTGGCCTTGGCCGGCGGCAGCTCCGGGGTCAGCTCTATCTCGCCACTGGCGTCGCGCAGGGCGAATTTGAAGCGGTGCTGGTAGAGGTAGTAGGCATCGGCGATGGTCCAGTAGAAGCGCAGGCGCTGTTCGTCGAGCACCTCCACCTCGAGTTGGTAGGCCTCGGTGACCGGCAGGAATTCGGGCTCTGCGTTGCCCCCTAGGGTGCCGTTGGTGCCCGCGCCGAAGCCCTGTGCAAACGCGGTGGCGCAGAAGAACATGAGCAGGCTGGTCAGCGCGTGGCGCATAGGTACTCCCTTCGTGAGGCCTGTAATCGTTGTTAACGGCCGCAAGTGCCAAATTGTACCAACACCGGGGCGTATTGGTGCAATACCGCGCCGGGTAAGGCCCGGCGGTGTTACAATGGTGAGACGCAATATGCCGCGTTTAGTTTCTTCTTTGGAGTGGTAATCTCGATGAAATGGGTCCCTGCGCTGCTTGCTGCGCTATTGCTGTCGCCCGCCGTATGGGCCGAGGAAGTGGTCGGTTTGACGCTCGAAGACGCGTGGGTGCGGGCTATGCCGCCCTCCTCATCGATGACCGCGGCCTATGTCACCATCGTCAATGAGAGCGACTCCGCCTACGGCGTTATCGGCGCGACGGCTGATGTGGCCCGCGTGGCGGAGATCCACACTACCCGCAGTGTCAACGGGTTCATGCAGATGGAGCAGCTCGAGGGGCTGGCCGTTGCACCCGGCGAGCGGGTGGAGCTTGCCCCCGGAGGCACCCATATTATGCTGATGGGCCTGACGTTCATGCCCGAACCGGGCGATACTGTGCACCTGTGCCTGCAACTGCTGGGCGACCGCGAGATATGCACCGAGGCGGCGACCCGCAGGCAGTAAACTCCCTACAACGTTAGCTACCCGCAAGAGCAACGCCATGAATGCCTTTATCGACACACTGAGAAACTGGGGCGACACCGTGCTGGACTTCGTACCCGTGCGCGGCGCCGGCAAGATTGTCCTGATTGTGATCGCCGCCTACCTGTTCATCACCGGTGCCATCGGTATGTACTGGAGTATCAGCCCGTCGCCTTTCGACGTTAAACAACAAACCGCCACGCTGGCCGCAGAACGCGGTGGCAAGCCGGTGACCGGCACCGCCACGATGGGCTCGTTGATCCTGGTGATGGAGACGCTGCTGGAGAAACCCGGCGGGTTCCTGCGCAACGACATGTTCCCGCCCGGCGTGTGGCTGGACAACATACCCAACTGGGAATACGGCGCGCTGATCCAGGTGCGCGACCTGTCCCGGGCCATGCGCGAGGTGCTGAGCCGTTCGCAGTCGCAGTCCACCGAGGACGTCGACCTGGCCATCGCCGAACCCAACTTCAATTTCAATGCCGACAGCTGGATGCTGCCCGCGTCCGAGTCGGAATACCGCAAGGGCCTGGAGCACGCCTACAAGTACTTCGACCGCCTGGCCGACAGCGCGGCGCCCGATGCGCAGTTCTATGCGCGCGCCGACAACCTGCGCTACTGGCTGTCCTCGGTGGAGAGCCGCCTGGGCAGTTTGTCCCAGCGCCTGAGCGCGAGTGTCGGGCGCGCCCGGGTAAATACGGACCTGGCCGGCGATGGTTCTGCCACGCAGTCGACCCAGGCGCCGGATGAGATCGTGGTGCGTACCCCCTGGATGGAAATCGACGATGTGTTTTTCGAGGCGCGCGGTACGGCGTGGGCGCTGATCCAGTTCCTGCGCGCGGTGGAAATCGACTTTGCCGATGTACTGGAGAACAAGAACGCGGCGGTGAGTGTGCGCCAGATTATCCGTGAACTGGAAGGGACCCAGGAAACCGTGTGGAGCCCCGTGATTCTCAACGGGGACGGCCTGGGCATGCTGGCCAATCACTCACTGGTGATGGCGTCGTACATCAGCCGCGCCAACGCGGCGATCATCGACCTGCGCGAACTGCTGGCCCAGGGCTAGGAGTAGCGCATACGGGTGCCGGTCTGGAGCGACAGGCGGATTTCTTCCGGGCTCAGTTCGCTCGGGAAATAGACACCGGACAGTCGCGCATCCAGGATGCTGGCACCCTCGAGGTTGGTTTCGCGAAAGTCGATACCGCTGAGGTCGGCGTTGCGGAAATAGGCATTGCTGAAGTCCAGTCCCCGCGCGTCCATGTTGCGCAGGTCGAGCCCGCGATAGTCGCCGCTCTTGAGCGCGCTGGCATCGAGCTTGTCGCGCTGCTCGTTGAACCCCTTGATGTCCTCATTGCGCAGTAGCTGGTATAACGGATCCTGTTTTATCTCGGGTTTGGTCATGGTCTCACCTGTCCTGTCGGCCGCTGCCTGCGACGCTCGGTGGGCCCAGCTTAAGCGACAAGCGCCGCCAATCCCAGCCCCCATTCGGGCCAACGCCGGGAAGAGAGTGTGACAGCGCAAACTCTGGATGGATTTCTCCTGACGCGACAGTGGCGCGACACGGCCGGTGGTGTGGAGCTGACCTTCTGGTTGCGCACCGACCGGGGTCCGGCGCGCGTCACCGTGGCCGGTGAACGCGCGGTGTTTTTCCTCCCCGAATCCGAGGCGGCTGCGGCCGTTCGGCTACTCCAGGCCGACCCCCCGGAGGAGGTCCGCCCACTGCCGCTGCGCGATTTTGCGATGCAGCCGGTCAGCGCGCTGTACTTTAATCGCTACCGCAGTGCCCGGCGCGCCGCCGACCTGTTGCGCGATCATGGCTACGACCCCCTCGAGGCCGACATCAATCCCGCAGACCGCTACCTGATGGAGCGCTTCATTCGCGGATCGGCGCGCATTACCGGCCAGGGACACATGCGCGACGGCACCTGGTTGTTTGCGGGTGCGTCGCTGAGCGCGGTGGACTACCGGCCGCGTTTGAAAATCGTCTCGTTCGACATCGAGACTGCCATGACGGACGTCGAGTTGTACTCCATCGGTGTGCACGGTTTTTTCAGTGATGACAGCACGGCGGCGCAAGCGCGACACGTATTCATGGTGGGAGAGGGCGCCACGCAGCCCTGGGTCACCTCGCTGCCCGACCAGGCGTCGGTCCTGCAGGCCTTCCTCGACTGGATCGCCGACTACGATCCCGACCTGCTGATCGGTTGGAACGTGATCAACTTCGACGCGCGTTACCTGCAACGCGTGGCGGATCACCTGGGTCGTCGCCTGTCGCTGGGGCGTGACCGCCAGTCGGGGCAGTGGCGCGAGCAGCGTGATTATCCCGGCCGCTACACCGTGCAGTTTCCCGGCCGCGTGGTGATCGACGGAATCGAACTGCTGCGGGCGGCTTTTTACCGTTTTGAAAGTTTTTCCCTGCAGAACGTGGCGACTGAAATCCTCGGGACCGGCAAACTGTTGCACGGGGGTGATCGCGGTGAGGAAATCACGCGGCAGTTTCGCGAGGACAAGACGGCGCTGGCCGAGTACAACCTGCGCGACTGCGAGCTGGTCTCGGACATCTTTCGCCAGACACGCCTGGTGGATTTTGCCGTGGCGCGCAGCGTGATCACCGGGTTGAACATCGATCGCATGGGCGGCTCAGTCGCCTCGTTCGACAATCTGTATCTGCCGTTGTTGCACCGCAGCGGGTTCGTGGCGCCCAACGCCAGTCGCGAACACGTGGCCAGTCCCGGCGGTTTCGTGCTCGATTCCATGCCGGGCATCTACGACCACGTGCTGGTGCTGGATTTCAAGAGTCTGTACCCGAGCATCATTCGCAGTTTTCATGTCGATCCGCTCGGTCTGGCCCTGGGAGTCAGTGGCGAACTGCCCGAGTCGGAAACGCTGCCCGGTTTTATCGGTGCGCGTTTCGCCCGCGAGGGACACCTGCTGCCTGACTTGATAGAGTCACTCTGGCAGCAGCGCGACGCGGCCAAGGCGGTCGATGACGCCCCTCTGTCGCAGGCGATCAAAATCATCATGAACAGTTTCTACGGGGTGCTGGGTTCGCCGGGCTGCCGTTTTTTCGACGCGCGGCTGGCCACGTCTATCACGCGGCGCGGCCACGAGATATTGCGGCGTACGCGGGACTACATCGAGGATGCGGGCCTGACGGTGATCTCCGGCGATACCGACTCGGTGTTTGTCTGGGTGCGCGACGCCGGGAGTGATGCTGAAGCGGTGGCCGCGGGTGAGCGGCTGCAGCGCGACCTCAATGCCTACTGGCGCACAGAGCTTGCGCAAACCTATGGACTGGAGAGTGCGCTGGAACTGGAATTCGAGACGCACTACAAACGGTTTCTTATGCCCACCGTGCGCGGCTCCGACAAGGGCAGCAAGAAACGGTATGCCGGTGTGATCAGTACCGGTGACGGTGATCGCCTTGTGTTCAAGGGGCTGGAAAATGTGCGCACGGACTGGACGCGCCTGGCGCGCGATTTCCAGGAAGGCCTGTACGAGCGTGTGTTCCGGCGGCAGGCTTTTGACGACTACATCAAGCACATTACTGCCCGCGTGCTCAATGGGGAGGTCGATGACCAGTTGGTGTATCGCAAGCGTCTGCGCCGAGAGCTGGAGGATTACCAGCGCAATGTGCCGCCCCACGTACAGGCCGCGCGGCGCGCCGTGGAGCGCGGGTTACCGGCGCCGCGCCGTGGAGACTGGGTCGAATACGTGATCACCACGATGGGCGCGGAGCCGGCGGATCAGCCGCTGGCTCCGCTTGACTACCAGCACTATGTCGATCGGCAGCTGGCGCCGATCGCCGACGGAATACTCGGGTTTGTCGACACGTCGTTCCGCGCGATCACCGAGCAGCAGATGGATCTGTTCTGAGCGGTTACTCGCCGAAGAACTCGCGGCGCAGTTCGCCGTGTGCCTGGGCGGGCAGCCGCGGACCGTACTGCGATACGATGCGCCCCGCGCACAGGCTGGCGAATTTGCCGGCCGTGGGGAAATCCTCGCCGCGCGAAATGGCGTAGAGAAAGGCGCCGGCAAACATATCTCCGGCACCGTTGGTGTCCACGGCAGTGACCTCTTCGGAATCGACCTTGACCAGCATCTCGCCGTCGTAGGTGATCGCACCATCGGCGCCCAGCGTGATGACAAAGCTGTCCGCCACCTGTTTGAGTTTTTCGATGGCGTCGTCGATGTTATCCGACTGTGCCCAGCCCTTGGCCTCCTCGCCGTTGCAGAAGACCAGGTTGACGCGCTCGCCGATCATTTCGCTGATACCATCGCGGAAGTGCTCGACCATCCCCGGATCGGAAAAACTCAGCGAGGTTTTCACACCGGCGGCCTCCGCGATTTCGCGCGCCTTGATGGCCGCGGCGCGCCCGGTCGGGGAAGTGACGAGGTAGGATTCCACGTACAGGTATTCGGAGTTGGCGATGGCATCGGCGTCGAGTTGATCGACTGACAGTGTCTCGCTGATGCCCAGGAAGGTGTTCATGCTGCGCTCTGCATCGGGTGTGATCATCACCAGGCACTTGCCGGTGATACCGTCTTCGCGGTCGGTGGAGAAGCAGTGGTCGACGCCGGCTGCCTCCAGGTCGGCGATGTAGATGTCGCCGTCGCCATCGTTGGCGACCTTGCAGCTCATGAAGGTGGGGCCACCGAACTGCGCCGTGGCGATCATGGAGTTACCCGCGCTGCCGCCGCTGGCATGATTGGCCTTGACCAGGTGTCCCTCGAGATGTGCGACCAGTTCCGCCTGGCGCGCCTGGTCCACCAGGGTCATCAGGCCCTTGTCCACGCCCATTGCCGCGAGGTCGGAATCCTCTACTTTGATCTCGGTATCGACCAGCGCCGCACCGACGCCGTATGCCACGTACTTCTTCATAAAACGGTTGTCCTGAAATTGCTGTAGGTCGATTATTATGCGGATTCGAGGGGCGATTGAAAGCGTCCGCTTGCCAGAGTGAGAACTCGTCCTGCACTGGTGTACACTGCCACTCCATGTCCCGCGCGCTACCCATCGTACTGAAAATCGCCCTGGCTGCCCTGGTGGTTGCCGCCCTGGGTGTGATCTACCTCGATGCGCGAATCACCGCGACGTTCAGCGACAAGATGTGGGAAGTGCCCGCCAGGGTCTACGCGCGGCCGCTGGAGCTGTTCCAGGGCGCGCGGCTGTCCGCGGACGACCTGGCCTATGAGCTTGAGGTGCTGGGTTATCGCAAGGTGAGCCATCCGGCCGCTCCCGGCCAGTTTGCCCGCGCCGGCAGCCGTTTCGACATTCATACACGCGGGTTCGTATTTCCGCAGGAGCGCGAGCTGTCGCGGCGGGTGCGGGTGACGTTTGCGGGCGGTCGTGTCAGTGGGCTGGGCGCCGGCGGGGCAGCCATCGACCTGATGCGGCTGGACCCGGTGCAGATCGGTGGCATCTATCCGCAGCACGGTGAGGATCGCGTGCTGGTGCGCCTGGCGGATGTGCCGGACACGCTGCGCGACGGGCTGCTGGCGGTGGAGGACCGGCGGTTTTACGAGCACTGGGGGATTTCGCTGTCGGGTATCGCCCGCGCGGCGATCAGCAATGTGCAGTCGGGTCGTGTTGTTGCCGGTGGCAGCACGATCACGCAGCAGCTGGTGAAGAATTACTATCTCACACCCGAGCGCACGCTGGTGCGCAAGCTGGTCGAAGTGCTCATGGCCGTGTTGCTCGAGGTGCACTACGAAAAAGACCAGATTCTCGAGAGTTACCTGAACGAGGTGTACCTGGGGCAGGAGGGGCCCCGGGCTATCCACGGCTTTGCGCTGGCGGCGCGATACTACTTCGACACACCGCTGGACCAGCTCGGCATTCACCACCAGGCACTGCTGATCGGGATGATCAAGGGGCCGTCGCTGTACAATCCGCTGCGCAATCCCGAGAGGGCGCTGGAACGGCGCAATGTCGTGCTCGACGTCATGGCCGAGCAGGGTGTGATTTCCACCGAGCACGCGGTGGTGGCCCGGGCAATGCCGCTGGGGCTGAACAACCAGCGCAGTATTCGCGGGTCGTTCCCGGCGTTCATCGATCTGGTGCGTCGCCAGCTGCGGCGCGACTACCGCGAGGAGGATCTCACCACGCGGGGCCTGAGTATCTTCACCAGCTTCGATCCGCTGTTGCAGCGTGCCCTGGAGCGCAGTACCGAGCGGGCGATGCAGCGCCTGGATCCGGGTGGGGAGCTGGAGAGTGCAACAGTCGTCACGCGCTTCGATACCGGTGAAGTTGCGGCCCTCACCGGCGGTCGCCAGCCTCGCTACGCCGGGTTCAATCGCGCGCTGGACGCGCGTCGTCCCGCCGGGTCGCTGCTCAAGCCGGCCATTTTTCTTACCGCGCTGGAGCAGCCCGCGCGCTACACGCTGGCCTCGG
>CAYGOX010000055.1:0-7222 GCA_964351485.1 uncultured Halioglobus sp. | reverse complement strand
GCCTCGGTCATCGAGGATGAACCGATCAGTGTGGAGCGCCCGGTCGGCGATCCTTGGGAGCCGCGCAACTTTGACCGCCAGGCGCACGGGCCGGTGCTGCTGTTCCAGGCGCTGGCTCAATCCTACAACCTGGCCAGCGCGCGCCTGGGTCTGGATGTCGGCGTGGATAGCGTCGTCGAAACGCTGGCGCGACTCGGAGTGGTCGAGGGTGTGCCGGATGTCCCGGCGCTGACCCTCGGCGCCGGGGAGTACTCGCCGCTGGCCATGGCGGCGATGTACCAGTCGATCGCCGCGGGTGGCTTTCGGATGCCGCTGCGCAGTATTCGCGACGTGGTCGATGCGCACGGCGAGCCGCTGCGTCGTTACCCGCTGGAGTACGAGCGCACGGCTGATCTGCAGGCGGTGCACCTGCTGCACTATGCATTGCGCGCCGTGGTGCGCGAGGGGACAGGACGCGGCGTGTACCGCTACCTGGCCGAAGACTTCGACGTGGCCGGCAAGACCGGGACGACCAACGACGGCCGCGATTCCTGGTTTGCCGGATTTTCAGGCGATTTGCTCGCGGTGTCCTGGATCGGCCGCGACGACAACGGCGGCACCGGCCTGACCGGCAGCAGCGGTGCGCTGCATGTCTGGGCCGACTTTATGGGCAGCGCCAGTGTGAGGCCGCTGGCCTACCGTATGCCCGACGGTATCGAGACGCACTGGATCGATGAACAAAACGGGTACCTGACTGGTCAGGGGTGTCCCAATGCCCGTATGCTGCCGTTTGTCGTGGGCTCCGAGCCGGACACCCGCACCAACTGTACGGGGCGTCGGACGCGCCCCGGGTTGAAGGACTGGTTTGAGTCCATGTTCAGCAGAGGTTCCTGATGAAGCGCAAGCCATTCCGGCAACGATGCCTGGTGGTGGGTGCGGCCCTGGTGCTGTCCGCCTGCTCGGTCTACCAGATGCCCGGCCAGCAGCCGGCGCCTGAAACGGGTCCCGCAGCCGGCACCGGCCTGCCCGGTGATGTCTCCGAACCGACGCCCACACCCATCGAAACCGCGCCGCGCGAAGCCGAGCCGGAGGTGGCCGCCGCGTATCGTCCGCTGCTGGCCCGCGCCGAAACGGCGAGCAGTCGTGGAGACTACGAGCAGGCGCTCGCGTTGCTGGAGCGCGCGCAGCGGATTGATCCCGACAATGCCGCCATCTACCTGGACCTGGCGCGGACTCACGCGGCGCGCGGTGATCAGCGCCAGGCGGCCGCCGTGGCTGAGCGCGGTTTGCTGTATTGCCTCGACCAGGTGCAGTGTGACGCCTTGCGCGAGTTTCTGCGCTAGGGAGCCGGGGCCTCGCGACGCGTCACCAGCGCGAAGCCGCCGGGCTGCGGTTCAAACGTGAGAAACTGGTTGATGCAGGTCGGCGTGTCGCCCGCGCTGTGGCTTACGAAAATTACCTGGGTGTCGCTGTTTGCCGCGATGTGGTCGATGGCGCGCAGGATCAGTCTGCGGTGGTGACCGTCCAGTCCGAGAGTCGGTTCGTCAAGGATCAGGATGACCGGCGATTTCACCATTGCCCGCGCCAGCAGCACCATGCGCTGCAGTCCGAAAGATAGCGCGTCGAAGCTCTCGCGCGCGTAGTCGCCCAGCCCCAGCGCTGCCAGCCATTGTTCGGCGCGATCGCGCTGCGCGTCGCCCCAGTCGTCGTACAGGCCGATGGTGTCGAAAAAACCTGACACGACGGCTTCGATGACTTTCATATTGCGGGCGAAATTTAGATGTAGCTGTGTGTCGAGCTGACCGTACTTCTGCTTGATGTCCCATACGCTTTCGCCGCTGCCGCGCAAACGCCCGAAGAGTGTGATGTTCTGGCCGTAGGCCTTGTGGTTGTCGCCGGTGATGAGACTGAGCAGGGTGGTTTTGCCACAGCCGTTGGGGCCGGCGAGGTGGCAGTGATCACCGCGCTCGAAGACCCATTCGACGTCGCGCAACACGCTCAACTCGCCGTACTGCACGTTCACGCCGTGCATCTCGATGAGCGGTCCATCGTCGGGCAGGGTGTAGGGCCGCGGCTCGGGTTGGGGCAGTGGCGCCAGGGGCGGCAGAGGAGGTGCCATGAGTGTTTGCACGGTTGTCGCGTTCAGCACCTCGGCGCGCGGACCCTGCGCGGCAATCTGGCCATTGTCGAGCACCAGCACGTGGCTGACGCCGGGCGGCACGTCCTCCAGTGCGCGGCACAGCATGAGCACCGCGAGGTCGGAGGCCAGCAACTCGGCGATGATCGCTTCCATCTGCACCTGGCTGTCGCGGTCGAGGCCGTCCAGTGGGCTGTCGAGGATAAGCAGCGCGGGCTCCGACAGCAGCGCTGCCACCAGCAGCGCCTTGCGCATTTCACCGGTGGAAATGTAGCGCAGGCCGCGGTCGAGGATGTGTTCCATGCGCAGACGCTTGCACCAGGTATCGAACGCGGCCGGCGCGGGGCTGTCGCCGAGTATGGCGCGGCGGACCGTGGTGCCCGGGTCGGCGGCATCGGGGCGAAATTCGGAATCGTCCAGTTTTTTGTCGCGCGCGCACAGCGCCTGTGCCTGTTCAAAGCAGACGAAGGCGACGCCTTGTTCCAGCAGGGTCGGGTGCGCGTCGAAATCGCCAGAAAAATGCGTTGCCTGGGCCGACAGAATCCTGGCCAGACTTGTTTTGCCGGCGCCGTTGGGACCCAGGCATGCCCACTGCTGGCCCCGTGCAAAGCGCCAGTCGATGTCGCGCAGCGCCGGCAGTGCGCGGTAAACCAGGCTGACCCCGGAGAGGGAAAGCAGTGTATTGCTGTCATCGACCTGCGTCGACTTTGTCTCTGAATGCCCCACTGTGACGTTTATCCCGTTATACTTTTGACCGGCCCGCAGACGCATCCGGTGGGCCCAATGCCGCATTTTTACAACACAAGGCCACCTGTGTCCGTCTCATTGCTACAACTGATTGTTACCAAACTCGCCGAACACAGCCCGAGCAAGCCGCGTTTGCGCCCGATTATGAAGCGCTCGGCGGTCGCCATGATACTGCAAGTGCGCGACGGTGAGTTGCATATTCTCATGATCAAGCGCGCCGAGCGTAAGGGCGACCCCTGGTCCGGCCATATGGCGTTTCCCGGTGGGCGCATGGACAAGAGTGACGCGAACGGATACGCGGTGGCTGTGCGCGAGACGGCCGAGGAAATCGGGCTGCAGCTGACCGACGAGGACGAGTGTATCGGCCGGCTGTCGGACCTCAACGCGCGGCCGAGAAAGCGGGCGCTGGGAATGGCGGTGAGCCCGTTCGTGTTTCGCCTGGAGCGCGAGGTGGAGTTCACGCTCAACTATGAGGTTGCCGAAACTGTCTGGGTGCCGCTCGAATACCTGCTCGAGGAGAGCAACCGCGAGCAGTTCCAGATGAAGTGGAAAGGACTGGAAGTGTCGATGCCCTGTTACATGTACCAGGGCTACTGCATCTGGGGCCTCTCGCTCATGATGCTCGACGAACTGGCCGACATCGTCATCGAAGACAGCGAGCGCCGCGCCAGCTGGCGCCGCTGGTAACCCCAATTCGGGGACAGTTTACTTGATTCCCATAAATCGAGGGACAGTTTACTTATCTCCCACTATTTTCGACATGTACTAGACTGAAGCTTCACCTCTGACGGCGCCCTGAGCGCTCTTTCACGGGCAAAAATAATGAAAGTGAATAAATCCGGTACACACGTGCTGATTCCCTGTCTTCTCGCAACCCTGACTGCCTGTAGTGACAGTCAGGACGCGATTATCGAGGCCCTGGTGGGTACTTCATACCACGTCGCCTGCGGTGGCTCGCTGCCGGGAGACGGTAGCCTGGCAGCACCCTGGTCCAGCCTTGAATTGGCTAATGCAAAAATGCTGGAACCCGGAGACCAGCTGTTGTTCCAGCGCGGCTCCGTCTGTGTCGGGATGCTAAAACCCATGGGATCGGGGACCGAGGATGCGCCGATTCGCATTGGAGCTTACGGAGAAGGGGCGCTGCCACGCATAGACGCTCAGGGTATGTATACAGCGGCGGTTCACATCGAAGATATGTCGCACCTGGTGGTTCAGGATCTGGAGCTGACTAATCCCGGTGATGATTCCGAGCCGCATCGTGGTGTGTATCTCACCCCCGTGCAGATGAAAATGACAAACGTGACCATCCGCGACCTGTACATACACGATGTGACGGGTCCGGTGGGATTCAACGGAACAGCCAAGCGCGGCGGTGGCATCATCGGTAATTCCCAGTTCGATACTGTAGAGACGCAATTTGATGGTGTGCTGATCGAAAACAACCTGATTGAGGATGTGGGCCGCAGCGGTATTTATTTTGATGGCACCTCGGCCGGTTCCGGTGATCGCCCTCGAGCCTCTGAGCACTGGCCGGCGGGTGGGCAGAACGTTGTCATACGCGGGAATACCCTGCGTCGGCTGCAGGGCGACGCGATTGTCGCGCATGGCACAGACAGCGCTGTAATCGAAGATAACGTCGTCAACGTGGGTAACCTCGCGGGGCGCGACTGGTTGAGCGCAGAGCGAAACTGCTCGGCGGGGATTTGGACGTGGAACGCGATCAATACGCTGATTCAACGAAACGAAGTATCCGGTTACAAGTTCGGGCGAAGTGAAACTGACGGCTGCGACGGAACGGCGTTCGATATCGACAATGAGCAGGAAGGCACCATCATCCAGTACAACTACAGTTATAACAACGAGGGTGGTTTTATTCTGCTGTGCAGTGACGATGAGCCGCATACGGGCATCGTGCGTTTCAATCTCAGTGTCGATGACGGGAAAGTGTTGAATGTCAGCCCGTGCAAATCGCCCATTATTGGGACGTTCGATGATATCCGTGTCTACAACAACACGTTCGTGACATCGAAACCGATAACCGCGTTGGAGACGATCACGCTTGATGCAATCAGCAATGCCGGTGATTTCGCGTTTTCGAACAACATCGTTTATCCCACAACTCCACAAACCTCACCCATGACCTGAGGCGATTTCTGCAGCAACCATCTCTCCTTCCATCTGCCACCCTCAGGCGAGAACGCTGTGAGTGCTGATCCACTCTTCGAAAATGTGGATTGGCGAGGAGCGGGTCGGCTCATGGCCGGAGAGGCGTTCCGGTTGCGCGCGGGGTCGCCCGCCATCACCGCCGGAGCGCCACTCGACAGCCCGCCCGATGCGGATTACTTCGGTAACGCGGTCCCCACCACCCCGTCGATCGGTATACACCAGCCCAATTAAGTAAACTGTCCCCTTAATTGCGGTGGCGGACGGGGTGGAGCGCGGTTTGCTCCTCGAGGCTGTGCAGGGCTACGGAGATGCCGCGTCGCTTGGCCAGGTACATGGCCTTGTCGGCTTTTTCTTCGAGTTCGTGTTGCTGGCGGCCATCCAGCGGGAAGATGGCCACGCCGATGCTGGCGCTGAAGTTGAGCTGGTGCTGGCGCACCGAGAATGGTTGTTCGATTGCCTGCGACAGTTTGTGTGCTATGCGCATGACTTCTTCGGGTGATTTGACGTCTTCCAGCACGGCGGCGAATTCATCGCCACCCAGGCGTGCGACGAGATCGGTCTCTCGCAGGGTCGACTGAATCCGCTGGGCAACTGTGGCCAGCAGCCGGTCGCCGGCACCGTGACCGTAGGTATCGTTGATGTTCTTGAAATTGTTCAAATCCAGGAACAGCACCGCGGCCATGCTCCCGTGGTCGGCGGCGCGCCTGAGGGCCAGGTTGATGCGCTCGTCGTAAAACCGCCGATTGGGCAGCCGCGTCAGCTGGTCGTGGGTCGACAGGTGCAGTAGTTCCTCGTTGGATTCCTGAAGGCTCCTGCGCAGCGCCTTGTTCATCTCGGCGTAGAGAATAATGATGCTCACCAGCGCGACGGCCATGGCGCTGAACGCCAGCATCATCGCCAGGTTGTGATTTTCCGGTGCGATGATTTGCAGAAAGCTGAATCCCGACCGCTCCACCAGCAGCACGGCAAGCCAGAAGGTCAGCACCAGCGCAAACCAGGTGATACTGGCGGCGATACTGCCCACGAGGCCGGCCATCGCCGGTACCATGATCAGCAGGGGATAGGTCGGCGACTGCGTGCCCCCGAAGAATACGCAGGCGGCGGCAAATGCGGTGGCATACAGTGTCAGCAGAATATTCAGCGCGATCATGCGGCTGCGCAGGAATCGCAACACGCACATGCTGACGACAACGCCCACCCCGGTGACGGTGAACAGGATATCGGCGGCGACGCGCCCGTCTGGCGTCAACTGCATGATGAGAGGCGTAACGATGGTTACCAGCAGCACCGTCAGTAGCCAGAACGCGCTGGTCATGACCAGGATGCGTTCGCGGTACTGCTCCTCGCCGCCGGCGTCGACACCCTCCTGGCCGGTGCAAAGCTTCACCAACCAGTGGAAGAACTGCCTGACCTGCTTCCGAAGCGAGTGCATAGCGTGTTTCCCAGCGCCCAAGATCGACTCCTGTTATACACCAAAACACACGGGCAGTCGCGCCGACTGTGGCCCAGGCTTACGGCGGGTCGTTGCGCAGGAAGGAGCGGGTATCGAGCATGAGGTCGCGCAGCGCGGGATCGGCCCGACTGGCCTCCAGTAGCTGCTCTTTTTGGAGAGACCCATTGACGTAGTCGGCCACCACGTCCAGCAGGACGGGTGTCATCTTCGGCTCTCTGTCCCAGCGCGGTGCATTCACAAGATTCCCCGTCACCCGATCTTCTTCCAGTTTCAGCCAGTAACCGCCGCAACTCGACAATCGGTAGTCGCCGACCCGGCCGTAACTCACGTTCGGCGTCAGGGGGTTAAAGCCGCCCTCGGGCACCTCGGTAATTTCATGCAGGGCAAAAACCCAGCGACTTCCAACGGGAAAGGCGGCCACCTCTGGCCGGCAATAGTCGTGTGCTTTGAGCCACACTCGCAGTTCGGCGCCCGGCAGTTCTCCGTGCAATGTCCGCTCGGTAGCCAGATCGATAGAGTTGCCCTTGGTGACCGCCACACGGGCGGCAACGATCAGATCGGTACTGGCGGCGACGTCGCTGAAGGAACCGTGCCACAGGCATTCGCACTCCTGTGCCCGGCCTGTTGCCGCCATCAGCAGCAGGCAAGCGAACAGAAGCCCGCTGCGCATCGCGTTCCTGCAGCGCCTTTGCCGCATCGATGGCAAAGTAGGTCAGGATGCCGTCGCACCCCGCCCGCTT
>CAYGOX010000054.1:0-14834 GCA_964351485.1 uncultured Halioglobus sp. | reverse complement strand
ACGGCTATTTCTCGTGGACTGAATGTTGTCGAGCAGAACATGGACGAGGGTCTTTCCAACTTTCCCGACCAGAGTTTTGATACCGTGGTCCTCGCGCACGCAATCCAGGCGGTGCACTATCCCGACCGCGTACTCGAGGAAATGTTGCGTATCGGTCGGACCGGTATTGTGTCATTTCCCAATTTCGGCCACTGGCGCTGCCGGCTGCACCTGGGCCTGACCGGCAGGATGCCTGTCTCGGGTTTTATTCCCTATACCTGGTACAACACGCCCAACATCCATTTTTGTACTGTCAAAGACTTCGAACAGCTTTGTCACGAGCGCCGCATACGGATCATCGCGCGCGATGTCGTTGGCAACACCACGTTCCAGCCGACACTGTCGAACTGGTGGCCGAACCTCTTTGCCACCACCGCGATCTATCACATTACCCGGTGACTATGCGATCCCTAACACGCAGCTTACTGGCACTGGTTATCGCCGCATTCTGCACGCTGGCGCAGGCACAACAGTCCGAACGTTTCGACAACTACGAACTGTTTTACAGCGTGGTCACCACGACATTCCTCGAGCCCGACACCGCTGCGGCCTACAACATTACGCGCGGCAAACGACACGCGATTATCAATCTTGCGGTGCGCGAACACGTGGGCGATCGCACCGAGCCACGAAAGATGCTGTTGCGCGGGCGGACGTCTGACCTCATGCGCAGCGAGACACTGGAGTTTCGCGAAATCCGCGAAGGCGAGGCCATCTACTACATCGCACAGTTCAAATTCATCAACGAGGAGTGGCGCGTCTTTGAGATCGACTTTCGGCCCGAGGGCGCCGATCGTACCTACAACTACAAGTTCAGACACCAGCTGTATATCCATTGACGCATTCGAACAACAACGCCCGGCAGGTGGTCCTGGCCAGCGGCAACGCGGGCAAACTGCGTGAACTCGCCCGGATACTGGCGCCGCTAAAGCTTGAACTTGTCCCGCAGTCCGAGTTCGACGTCCCGGAAGTTGAAGAGACCGGTCTCACCTTCGTCGAGAACGCCATCCTCAAGGCCCGTGCAGCGGCGCTTCATACCTCCCTGCCGGCCATTGCGGACGACTCCGGCCTGGAAGTCGATGCGCTAGACGGCGCACCGGGTATCTACTCGGCGCGCTACGCAACCGGTGGCGATGCAGCCAACAACGCCAAGCTGCTCGAAGCACTGGCCGGAGTACCGGTAGACAAACGCACCGCGCGATTCCAGTGCGTACTGGTCTATCTGCGCCACGCGAAAGATCCCACGCCGCTTGTCTGCTCCGGCAGCTGGGAAGGGCGCATCCTGGAACAGCCTGGCGGCACCGGAGGTTTCGGATACGACCCGCTGTTCTTTGTGCCCGACTACGGGTGCAGCGCGGCTGAACTCACCCCCGATGTCAAAAATGCAGTGAGTCACCGCGCGCAGGCCAGCGCCCAACTGTTTGAAGCCTTGTCCAAACGCCTGTGAACCTTCCTCCTCTCAGCGTTTACATCCATATACCGTGGTGTGAACGCAAGTGCCCGTATTGCGATTTCAATTCCCATGTCCGAGACAGTATTCCAGAGAGCCCTTACGTAGACGCGCTGCTGCAGGACCTGGAGGCTGACCACGAAGAGATCGCGGGCCGAGGCATCGGTTCAATTTTTATTGGCGGTGGCACGCCCAGTCTTTTTTCCGAAGACGCCATCGGCAAACTGCTCGAGGGCGTTAAAGGCCGGTGCGTCCTGCTGGACGATTGTGAGATCACCCTGGAGGCGAACCCCGGCAGCGCCGAAGCCGGGCGCTTTGCGGGCTACCGCGCCGCCGGCGTCAACCGACTATCTATCGGCATCCAGAGTTTTGATGACGAGCACTTGCGCGCGCTGGGCAGGATTCATTCTGCGGCGCAGGCACGCGCTGCAATTGAAAGCGCCAAAGCAGCCGGCTTCGAGCAGTTCAACCTCGACCTGATGCACGGCCTGCCCGGGCAATCGGTCGCGGCAGCAATGGCAGACCTCGAAGCAGCCCTGGCATTTTCGCCCCCACACCTGTCCTGGTATCAACTCACAATTGAACAGAACACCGCGTTCTACAACGCTCCACCGCGGCTGCCCGTGGAAGACACATTGGCCGATATCCAGGAGCATGGCGAAGCGCGTATTGCAGCGGCCGGGCTGCACAATTACGAGGTCTCTGCCTACGCGCTCGAGGGCTTTCGCGCGCGACACAACCTGAACTACTGGGAATTCGGCGACTACATCGGTATCGGCGCGGGAGCGCACAGCAAGGTGACACTGTCCGATGGAGCGCTTGTTCGGTACGCCCGGCGCCGGCAGCCCGACAGCTATCTTCAGGCTTCACCGGCCCAGCGAATCTGCAACCGCCAGGTGATCACAGCCGACTCCGCGCCCGGGGAATTCATGCTCAACGCGCTGCGACTCTCGGATGGGTTCAACCGGCACTTGTTCACGGAGCGAACCGGGCTGCCCTTTGAGGATATGCAGAGTCAGGTGGACGCTCTGATCGAGCGGGGCTTACTGGCATCGGACGAAGGCCGTATTTATACAACCGCACTCGGCCGGCGCTTTCTGGATTCAGTCGTCGCGGAATTTCTCTAGCATCCCCGGCGGAATCTCAACGCGCTCTTTCGAAAATCAGGTCCCACACGCCGTGTCCGAGGCGCTCACCCCGCTGCTCGAACTTGGTCAGCGGCCGCCAGGGTGGCCGCGGGTGATACCCGCCTTCGTCGCTGGCATTGCGTAACTGCGGCGATTGCTCCAACACCTCGAGCATTTGTTCAGCATAGGGTTCCCAGTCGGTCGCCAGGTGTACGGTGCCTCCCGGCTTGAGTCTGCTGACCAGTAATTCCACAAAAGGTGCTTGTATCAAGCGCCTTTTGTTATGGCGCTTCTTGTGCCATGGGTCAGGGAAAAAAACCTGTATGCAATCGAGTGAATCCGGCGCGATGCAATCGTTGAGGACTTCGACCGCATCGTGGCAATAAGCGCGCACATTGGTAAGCCCCTGCTGCGCCAGACTGTGAAACAGCCTGCCCACGCCGGGGCGGTGCACTTCGATTCCGACAAATTGCGTCTGCGGTGCCTCGCGTGCCATCTGAGCCAGTGAGTCGCCCATTCCGAACCCGATTTCCAGGACACGTCGGCCCGATCCGCCGAACACCTTGTCGAAGTCGATCAAACCCGCGTCATGGGACAAACCCCAGTCGGCCCAGTGTTCGTCGTAGCTGCGCTGCTGGCCGGGTGTCATTCGTCCGGTGCGCAAAACGAAACTGCGAATAGGACGATGCCGTTGCTCGTCAGTCACAATTGATCACAACGCGGCGCAGGCTCAGTCAACAATCGACCAGGCCGCCACTGCCAGGCAGGCCCAGCCGCCGATAAAGGCCAGTCCGCCAATCGGGGTGATTGCGCCAAGCCAGCGCGTACCGGTAATACTGAGCAGGTAAAGGCTGCCGGAGAAAATGAAAATGCCCGCCACGAACAACCAGCCACTGGCACGCAAGGCAGCGCCGGGCGGATGCGCTAACGCAAGCAGGCCAACGGCCAGCAGCGCAAGCGTGTGGTAGAAGTGGTATTCCGACGCCGTCTCAAATACGGCCAGAGCGGTCGCGTCAAGGCGCGACTTGAGCGCGTGTGCACCGAACGCTCCGAGCACCACCGCGAGGAGCCCGCTTATAGAGCCCAGCGTGAGAAACAGTTTTGCCATGAGGGGAGTGTAGCAAAGGGGCGGCATGGAAGCCGCCCCGTATCCTAGTTGCGTGTCAGGCTGCGATAGCGCCGCGTAACTTCTTCATCGCGGCCTGCTCTAGCTGGCGAATTCGCTCTGCGGAAACGCCGTAGCGGTCTGCCAGTTCGTGCAGCGTGGCCTTGTTTTCTGCCAGCCAGCGCTGGGAAACGATATCCCGGCTGCGTTCGTCAAGGTCCGACAGCGCCGCGTGCAGTTGCGCCTCATGTGAAGCCTGCAGGTCACTGGACTCCACCAGCGCCGCGGGATCCGCGCCCTGGTCTTCCAGGTAATACTGCGGCGACTGCCACGCGTCATCGTCATCGGCATCCACCGGCTGATCGTAGCCAATGTCGCGGCTGCTGAGACGGCCTTCCATGCGCTGGACTTCCTTGACATCAACACCGAGGTCGCCGGCAACCGCCTCGGCCTCCGCCTGGGTCAGCCAGGCCAGCGACTTCTTGGCGCTGCGCAGGTTGAAAAACAGTTTGCGCTGGGCCTTGGTTGTCGCGACTTTCACGATACGCCAGTTGCGCAGGATGTATTCGTGCATTTCAGCCTTGATCCAGTGCACGGCAAAAGACACCAGGCGCACACCCTTTTCCGGATTGAAACGCTTCACGGCTTTCATCAGGCCGACATTGCCTTCCTGGATCAGGTCGGCCTCGGCCAGACCATAGCCGGAGTAGCTGCGTGCGATATGCACGACGAAGCGCAGGTGCGACATCACCAGCTCGCGGGCGGCTTCGAGGTTATCGTGGTAAAACAGCTCCTGCGCCAACTCGCGTTCGCGTTCGACACTGAGCACGGGAATCGCGCTCACCGCCTGCACGTACGCCTGTAGATTGGCGCCGGACACCACCTGATCTACGGGCAACAAGCCATTTTTCATTGCAGTCTCTCCCTGGTTAAACGTGCTTATTTTAGCACTCTTATTCTTAGACTGCTAACCGGGGAAAAGTTCAAAAATCGCGAAATATTTCACATATTGTTGTTATAAAACAACATGTTAGCACATTTCGGCTAGCGCGGCTCCACCGATTTCAAGTGTCGTCCAACCGCCAGCCAGGCGCCGGCAAGACCCAGGACTCCCCCCATGATCACCAGGTTCAGGCTCCCCATCAGACCCAGACCGCGCAGTTCGAACCGGCTGTCGTAAAGCTGGGTAAGGCGCGACACGGGCTCCCCCAGGAACCACAGGGCAACACCCACCACAAGCGCCGCCAGCAGTCCGCCGCCCACACCGTACCAGAGGCCGGTATACAGGAACGGGCGCCGGACAAACCCGTTACTGCCGCCCACCAGCTTGACGATCACGATCTCGTCGCGCCGGCTCTCGATAGCCAGCCGGATCGTGTTGCCCAGGATGAGCAGCACCCCGAGGATGAGCATGCCACCGACGGCCAGCACCGCCCTGCGACCCAGCGCCATGAGCTGGTTGAGCCGCTGCAGCCAGGCCATGTCCAGCACCGCTTCTTCCACCGCTTCGTGAGACTGCAGATCGGCCTGCAATCCGGTCAGCCCGTCCCCGTCAACGCCTTCCACCGGGGAGACCAACACCAGGTTGGGGAGCGGGTTATCCCGCAGGCTGTCCAGTACATCGCCAAAGCCCGAGGTCTCGCGAAATTCCGCCAGCGCCTGCTCGCGCGACACGACCGTGGCGCGCTGCACATCGGCCCGCGCCTGGATGCGCGTCGCAAGCTCTACAGCGGCCTGTTCATCCGCCGATTGCGCCAGGAACAGGCTGATCTGCGAGGGGCTTTGCCAGTTCGCGCTGAGGCGGTCGACATTATCCAGTGTGATACTGAGCCCTACCGGCAGCGCCAGCGCTATGCCGATGACGAGCCAGGTCAACAGGCTTGAGCCGGGATTGTCCAGAACGCGAAACAGGCTGTCCGCCGCCGAGAGCCGGTGGTGCCGCAACCAGGCAGTGTAGCGATCGCTAAATGCCGTCCGGCTCTGGCTCGCACCTTCTTTGCGGCGACCCCCGTCGCGAACCGTCTCCCGAAGCTTTCTCACGCGCCACCCCCGCTATTAACCATGCGCCCTTCGCGCAGCGTGAGAATCCGGTGCGGCAACCGCGAGATCAGCGCCAGGTCGTGACTGGCGATCAGCACAGTTACACCCACCTGGTTGAACGCCTCGAACAGCGCCATGATTTCAGCCGAAAGTGCAGGATCGAGGTTACCGGTAGGCTCGTCGGCGAGCAGGATGCGCGGCCGCCCAACCACCGCGCGTGCAATGCCGACGCGCTGCTGTTCACCCCCGGACAGCGTCATGGGCATCGCGCGCTCCCGGTCGAGCAGCCCCACCTTGTCGAGCGCGGCCCGGACCCGGCGGCCGATTTCACGATGATCAAAGCCGGCGATGATCATCGGCAGGGCCACGTTGTCGAATACCGGCCGGTCATAGAGCAACTGGTGGTTCTGGAAGACAACCCCGATCTGGCGGCGGTGCGCGGGAATGCCCCGGTTACTGATCCGCGACAGGTTTTTCCCGTCGACGGTCAACTGGCCGCGGGTGGGCCGCTCCATCAGCATGATGAGTCGCAGCAGGGTGCTTTTGCCGGCGCCGGAGTGGCCCGTTAGAAAAACCAGTTCATCCTGTTCGATATGCACGCTGACTTCGCGAAGCGCGTCATGACCTTCGTCGTAACGCTTGCTCACCCGCTCAAACGTGATCATGCAGCCGCGTCATCCCGTGCAAACAGCGCATCGATAAAGGGTTTGGCTTCGAAGGGCCGCAGGTCATCCACGGCTTCACCGACACCGATGAAGCGGATGGGCAGTCCGAGCTTCCGGGCGATCGCGAAGATCACCCCGCCCTTGGCGGTACCGTCGAGCTTGGTCAGGCTGATCCCCGTCACGCCGACCCACTGCTGGAAATTTTCGGCCTGGGCGAGCGCATTCTGGCCGGTGCCGGCATCGAGGACGAGCATGACTTCATGGGGCGCACCGGCGTCCAGCTTGGACATCACGCGCACCACCTTCTTGAGCTCCTCCATCAGGTTGTCCTTGTTGTGCAGCCTCCCCGCCGTGTCGGCGATCAGCACGTCGACGCCACGCGCCTGGGCAGCCTGCAGCGCATCGTAGATTACCGACGCGCTGTCCGCACCGGTGTGCTGCGCGACGACGGGAACGTCGTTGCGCTCACCCCAGACTTGAAGTTGCTCGACCGCTGCCGCGCGGAAGGTATCGCCGGCGGCCAGCATCACCGACTTCCCCTCGGACATGAAACGCCGCGCCAGCTTGCCGATGGTTGTGGTTTTCCCGACGCCGTTTACGCCCACCATGAGGATGACGTAGGGGCTCGCGCCACCCACTTGCAGCGGTTGCTCACAGGGCTGCAGTATCGCCAGCAGTTCTTCTGCCAGGGCAGCTTCCAGCGCCTCGGGCCGGGTCAGCTCCTTGCGCGACACCCTGCGCGTGAGCGCCTCGATAATTTCGACCGTGGCATCCACGCCGACGTCGGCCATCAGGAGCCGGGATTCCAGCTCCTCCATGAGTTCAGCATCGATCTCTTTTTTGCCCAGGAACAGCGCGCCGAGACCCTCGACCAGGTTGTCGCTGGTCTTGCCCAGGCCGCGCCGCAGCCGCGCAAAGAAGCCGGGCTTTTTGTCGTCCTGCTCCGGCGTGGCTTCGGGTTCAGGGGTGACCTGTGCCGCCACTGCAACAGTTTCTTCGACAACCGGCGATACAGGGTCCGATTGCGCGACACCGCTGGTGTCCTCTGTTGCGGTTTTCTCGGGGACAGCATCAGCAGACGGCTCCGGGAGCGCCGTTTCCGCCTTCGATTTACGTTTGAAAAATTTCATACCTGTCGTGCTACAGTGAAATGGCGGCGAGCGAACGCCAGGCCGCTATCCTATCACCGTTGCCAGAAGCGAAGAAATGGCCAGAGCCCGCAGTAAAGCGTCGACCCCGAGCCACGTCAGGATAATCGGTGGCCAGTGGCGCGGGCGGAAAATCGCTTTTGGCGATGCACAGGGCCTGCGACCCACGCCGGACCGCGTGCGCGAAACCCTGTTCAACTGGCTGGCGCCCGACATTCACGGCGCACGCTGCCTGGACCTTTTCGCCGGCAGCGGGGCCCTCGGGCTGGAGGCGCTGTCGCGCGGTGCCGAGCACTGCACCTTTGTCGAAGCCACTGGCTCAACACTGAAAGACATCCAGGCCGCTCTGAGCCTGCTGGACGCCGCAACGCGTGCGGACTGCCACGGTATCGACGCACTGCGTTTTTGCCAACAGGGGCAATCACCCTACGACATCGTATTCCTGGATCCGCCCTTCGGGCAGAACCTGGTCGAAGCCTGCTGCGCGGCGCTGGACGCGAGCGCCCTGGTGACGGACAACGGTGCTATCTATATCGAAACCGGCGCCGATGAGCCCGAGCCTGTTGTGCCAAAGCACTGGCAGCTGGCACGCGACAAACGCGCCGCCGGCGTCGCCTATCGGTTGTACCGCAACGGCTGACCGCTCGCGGGCCGCGTTGTCGGTCCCAGTCAAATGGTTTAGCATCCGCTGTGTTTTCAGCAGGTGCAGGTAAGCGCGATGGAAAAAAATGCGGTGATCTACCCGGGTACGTTCGACCCGATCACCAATGGCCATGTTGACCTTGCCGAGCGCGCCTCGCGACTGTTCGGACGCGTGGTCGTGGCCATCGCGCACAGTGAGAAAAAAACGCCGCTGTTTTCCCTCAATGAGCGCGTGGAGTTGTGTGCTGCCGCGCTGTCGCACCTGGACAACGTGGAAGTCGTGGGCTTCAGCAACCTGTTGACCGACTTCGCCAAGAGCCAGGGTGCGCGCTGTGTGCTGCGCGGACTGCGCGCCGTGGCGGATTTCGAATACGAGTTTCAGCTAGCCAACATGAACCGTGCGCTGTACCCCGAGTTTGAAAGCGTGTTCCTGACGCCCTCGGAGCACCTGGCGTTTATCTCATCGACCCTGGTCAGGGAAATCGCCGGTTTGCACGGCGACATAACCCCCTTCGTGCCGCCGCAGGTCGCGGCGGCGCTCAAGGCGAAATTCAGCGACCGCTAGACGCGGTCGCAATTCACCGGGATTCTTACTCGGCTTCGGCTGCGGCCTTGGCAGCGCGAGCCGCCTCGATGTCCTTGTAGGTATAGCCGGGATTCCGGCAACCCAGACAGCGCATGAAGGTCGCCTCGGCCGGACCGCCGATCAGCGTCCCCGCAGCCTCTCCGGCATGACCTGACAGCAGCGTGAAGGGCAGGCTGACTACCCACACAGCCGCGCCGGCCGCCGTGAGCACGGCACCGATCGGGCGGGCGACCAGCAGGTCACCGACCATGGCAAATTCGTTTGGACTTTCATCGACCGCATCCTGCGCCATCAATGTCTGTGGCAGCAGCATGCAGCTGATAATCAGTGCGATAACGGCGCGGCGTGCGCCCCTGAAATGTTTCATCACTTCCACCCCTGGGCCAATGCCCAATCCCCTGTTTTTGTTTCACCACAGTGTAGCCCGATCAGCGCTGACAGGTCACGCAGTAGACACTGGTGCGCTGGCCCAGGCGAAGCTCTCGCAACGGGGTTGAACAGGCCTTGCAGGGGGCGCCTGCACGGCCATAGACAAAGAGCTGCTGGGCGAAATAACCGGGCTTGCCGTCACCGCCGACAAAGTCTCTTAGGGTAGTACCGCCCTGCTCTATAGCGGAAGTAAGTACTTGCTTAATATTACTGGAGAGCTGCTCGTAGCGCGCCAGGGATACCCGGCCCGCAGCCCGGTCGGGCCGGATTCCGCTGAGAAACAGCGCCTCGTTGGCGTAAATATTACCAACACCCACCACCACCCTGGCGTCCATGATGAAGTTCTTCACCGGCGCCTTGCGACCGCGCGAGCGCCGGTACAGGAGGGCGCCGTCAAAGTCGTCATCCAGGGGTTCCGGACCGAGGTCGTCCAGCAGGGGGTGGGACTGTCCCGGCTCGATCCAGTGGGCGCTGCCGAACCGGCGGGGATCGTTATAGCGCAGCCGGCACCCGTTATCGAGGCACAGATCGAAGTGATCGTGCGTCATCACCGCCTGGTCGTCGGGCACGACCCGCAACGAACCCGACATGCCCAGGTGTACCAGCAGCGTGCCCTGCGCTGTTTCGAAGCGAAGGTATTTGGCCCTGCGCGTCACCCGCGTGATGACCTGGCCGCGCAGCTGTTCGGGTAGTTCGCCGGGCACGGGCCAGCGCAGCCGGTGGTCGCGCACAATCACATCGACGACCCGTCGACCCCTGCAATGCGGCTCCACGCCGCGTCGCGTGGTTTCTACCTCCGGTAATTCCGGCATCGGTCAGTCGTGCCTTTCGTGGTTAGCAGTACCGCCAAACAAAAAACCCCGGTGATAAGACCGGGGTTTTGTGGTTCGGGCGAGATGCAGTTACTTGATCTTGCCTTCCTTGTACATCACGTGCTTGCGCACCACCGGAGCGTACTTTTTCATCTCCAGCTTGTCCGGCGATGTACGCTTGTTCTTGTCGGTGGTGTAGAAGTGGCCGGTGCCGGCCGAGGAATTCATCCTGATCTTTTCTCTCATGGTTCTGGCTCCCTGGACCCTGTAGTTAGACTTTCTCGCCGCGGGCGCGCATGTCCGCCAGCACCTGCTCGATGCCTTTCTTGTCGATAATCCGCATGCCCTTGGTCGAAACGCGCAGGGTCACAAAGCGCTTTTCCGAATCGAGCCAGAAGCGGTGGTTTTGCAGGTTGGGCAAAAAACGGCGACGAGTGCGGTTTTTCGCGTGCGATACGTTGTTTCCGGTGACCGGACGCTTGCCGGTGACCTGACAGACTCTTGCCATGGTGATTGCTCCAAATTTTGACGCGGATATCGTTGCAATTCAGGGGCTTGGCACGAAATTCCGGCCCCGCCTGCCGCGCAGAGCGTGACTTTATACCAGAAGGGGTAGGGCATGGCAAGCGGGGTTTGGGGCGTTGTACATACAGGATGTCCGCCACAATGCAGGAGCTTTGCGTGTTTTATACATCGAGGGGCACGAGACGGCGCAGAGACTTCGGGAGCGGGGGACGCCAAAAGGCGCACATCCCTGTGCAGGCTAGGGGCCGCCATACATGGCAGCCCACGCCCCCGCTCCCGAAGTCTCTGTGCCGTGTCGCGTTCTGGATGGGTGCCAGTCCACGTCATCGTCAGATATGTGGCCAATAGCCGGGGTCTCGCATTCACAACAAGCCGGCTTCGGCAAAGGAATACGTCTGTCCGGCGCCGACGATGATGTGATCCAGCACTCGGATGTCGACCAGCGTCAGCGCATCGCTCAGGCGCTGCGTGATACGCCGGTCGGCAGCGCTGGGCTCCGCCACGCCCGAGGGGTGGTTGTGGGCGAAAATGACGGCTGCGGCGCGATGCTGCAGCGCCCTGATCACAACTTCCCGGGGATAGACGGCCGCGCCGTCCAGCGTGCCGAAGAACAGATCCTCGCAACACAGCACACGGTGCTGGCTATCCAGGAAGAGACAGCAGAACACTTCCCGGCTGTGACAGCCCAGGTGGTGTTGCAGGAATCGCCGCGTCTGGGCGGGGCTGTTCAGGACATCGGCATTGCCCAGACCCTGCAGAGCCTGCCGACGCGCCAGCTCCAGCGCTGCTCGCAGCCGCGCATACTTGGCCGGCCCCACGCCCTGACAGGCCAACACCTGGCCCTCCTGTGCCCGCAGCAACCCGCTCAGCCCGCCGAACTGCCGCAGTAGCGATCGCCCGAGTTCCAGTGCGCTGCAGTCGCGATACCCGGTGTGCATCAGGATCGCGACCAGCTCCGCATCGGTCAGTGCAGTGGCGCCGTTGGCGTAAAGTTTGTCGCGCGGGCCCTCGCCCACCTCCCAGCTCCGGGCTGTCATGCGCTCCTCCCTGAGCAGCGCCGCGGTGTGCAAAGTCTCGCGGCAGTGTTATCGTTCCGGCTCCGCCATGGTCCCAATTTGGTCGCGTAAATGGCACATCTTTTTAATCGCAATGTCCTGCTCGGTGTGAGCGGTGGCATCGCCGCCTACAAATCCGCCGAGCTGATTCGCCAGCTGCAGGAGCGCGGTGCGACCGTGCGCGTGATCATGACGCGCGGCGCGCAGGAGCGGAACAGGGCGCTCACGCGGCAGAGCCTGTCCGGCGGCGCGGAGCATGGTGAGTTGCTCGATACCGAGGCGGAGATGGGTATGGGCCACATTGAACTGGCCCGCTGGGCCGACCTGCTTGTCATCGCCCCGGCGACGGCGGACACGCTGGCACGGTTGGCAGCGGGACGTGCCGACGATCTGCTCACCACCGCCTGCCTGGCAACCCCCGCCCCGGTACTGGTTGCGCCGGCCATGAACCAGCAGATGTGGGCCGACCGCGCCACACAGGACAACGTGCGCACTCTGCAGGACCGTGGCATTCACATCTGCGGACCCGCCGCCGGCGAGCAGGCCTGCGGCGACGTCGGCCCCGGCCGGATGGAAGAACCCTCGACAATTGCCGACGCAGCCTGTGGCCTCTTTACGCGCGGACTGCTCAGCGGCAAGCGCGTGGTGATCACAGCGGGACCTACCCGCGAGGCGCTCGATCCGGTGCGCTACCTTTCCAATCACAGCTCCGGGAAAATGGGCTACGCGCTGGCGATCGCCGCCATCGATGCGGGGGCACAGACCACGCTCGTCAGCGGCCCGGTCCACCTCGATGCACCGGAGCGCGCAACGCTCGTCAACGTGCAAAGCGCGCGCGAGATGTTCGAAGCGGCGACAGCAGCGGCAAAGCAAAGCGATATTTTTATCGCCTGCGCGGCCGTTGCGGACTATCGCCCCAAAGAGGTGCAGGACCAGAAAATCAAGAAGGACGCCGAGACGCTGACACTGACGCTCGAACGCAACCCCGATATTGTCGCGGCGGTCGCGGCGCAGACTCCCAGGCCTTTCACCGTCGGTTTTGCCGCGGAAACCAACGACGTGCAGAAGTACGCCAGGGGCAAACTGGAGCGCAAGGGGCTCGACATGGTCATTGCCAATGACGTTTCGGACCCCACCATCGGCTTCAACAGCGACCAGAACGCGGTCACCGTAGTCTGGCCCGGTGGCGAACAGACATTACCGCTGGCCAGCAAAACCACCGTCGCACGCGAGATCATCACCTGGATTGCGCGGCAACTGCCCGACCCGCAATAACGCGCCCCGCGCCGTCGCTGCGCGACTGTAAATAATACCTGCCCGGCGGCCATGCGTACCCGAGCCGGTGTGTAATATCATTACGGGGCTACCTATCGTAATGATCAGTAACATGCTGAAACTGAAAAAAAATAAAGAGAAAAAGGACGCGGCACAGGGGCCACAGCAACAGGCGTCGGGAACGCGCAACCCGCAGGGCATTTCTGCCAGCGGCAACGCACTGCTGGACACTGGCCGGCTCGCGTTGCTGGTCGCACTGATTCCTCTCATAGCGGGTTTCGCCTATCTGTTGTTAATCCGGGAACCGGCCGTCGCCGATCAGCAGGCGAACAACATCGCCCACGCCTACGCTGCACAGCAGGCGACCAACGTCCAGAAACTGCTCACCAGTATCAATGACCGCGTCAAATCCGCGTCGAGTTCACCGCTGGCACTGGCGGCGATCGCGAGCCAGGGTGAACAGGATGTGACGCTCGTGGAGAAAGCGATCCTGGATTACTTTCCCGAAGTCGTCAGTCTGCGCCTGCTACCGATCGGCGAATTGGGTACAGCCGACTTTTCCCAGAACAACAACGGGCTGCGCAACCTGATCGAGGTCGACATGGTGCGGCGCTCCGGGAACGGTGAAGAAACCGAGCCGCAGTCGTACCGCTTTGAAGAGCGCTGGCTGACTTCCGTTGCATCGCGCGTGTCGCACCCGCGCTTTACTGATCGCCGCGCGGTGATCCTGGTGACGCTCGACAACGACCGCTTCAAGAGCGTCCTGCAATCGCTGGACAAGGACGCTGGCAAGTTCTCGCTTGAACAAACCTACGTCGCCACCACCGGCACCCGCAGTGTCGACACCATCGCTTCCTCCGGATCAGGTGGCGTCAGCGAGTACCGGGCTGCGGTGGAAATCCCTCAGACGTCCTGGCAGGTCAGCTTCGAACCGTCTACAACACTGCTCGACAAACTGCGCGTCAGCCCGGTGCCGATCTGGGCACTTCTGGGCGCACTCGTTGCCGCGCTGGCCGCTGCGGCTTACCTCGTGCTACAGCGCTTCAGGGCGGTGCTCGGGAAGGAAGTGGACCGCCTCATCGAGGCTGCAGATCGCAAATCACCGCTGGAACTGTCGGTGCCCGAACTGGTACCGGTTGCCAAGCAGCTGCGCCGGGCCACCCTGCGCGCCCTGCGGCAATCCACGCGCGCGCCCGAAGAAGCACCAGCCCAGCGCGGCGCCGGCGGCAAGTTCACGGCCGATTCCAGCATGGCCAGCCTGACCAACCCGATGTTTCAGTCGGGCAGCATCCTCGACGACGAGGACGAGGTGCTGGATCTGGATCTCGACCTCAATGAAACAGCGCCGGCCGCCGCCCCGCCCGGCTTCCCGGAACACATTTTCCGCGCTTACGATATCCGCGGACACGGCGACCACGAACTGACCGACTCCCTGGTGGCCGACATCGGTCGCGCGATCGGCACCACCGCCGGCGAGATGGGCGAGCAATCGTTGATCGTGGGCTGCGATGGACGCAACTCCAGCCCGCGGATCAAGTCTGCGCTGATCCGGGCCCTGATGGAGTCCGGCCGCGATGTCATCGACATTGGCCAGGTCCCGACACCGCTTTTGTATTTCGCCACAAAGCACCTCTCGTGCAAGTCCGGCGTGATGGTGACGGGCAACGGCCTCAAGATCGTCATCAACCAGCAGACGATTGCCGCGGGAGGCATCCAGCAGATTCGCGACAGGGTCCAGGCGCGCGACTTCAGCAAGGGCACGGGCCGTATGACGCGTGAGGACATCATCCCGGCCTACCTCGAGGCGGTCATACAGGACATCGCCATTGCCGTCCCGCTCAAGCTGGTGATCGACGCGGGCAATGGCGTAACCGGCGAGATCGCTCCTACCCTGTTCGAGGAGCTCGGCTGCGAGGTGGTCGAGCTGAACTGCCAG
>CAYGOX010000053.1:0-14841 GCA_964351485.1 uncultured Halioglobus sp. | reverse complement strand
AGGAAATTCAGTCGGGGGGAAAGATGAGTTGTTTAATTGCAAAGCTGTCGCACTATGTGGATTTGAGCGACGATGACTGTGAACTACTGAGTCAGCTAGAGAAAGACGAGCAGTCTTTCGAGGCCGGTTCGCTGGTCCACGGCTGCGGCGAGGAGGTGAACTTCCTGTATGTAGTTAAGGAGGGCTGGTTGTACAACGATATCGACTTGCCCGATGGCCGTCGGCAGATTGTTCGTATCCATCACCCTGGCGACTTGCTTGGGTTGGGGGATATCGCCTACAACGATGCCGGTTCGAACCTGCGAACCTGCGATGACGTCGTCCTGTGCCCATTTCCAAAGAAAAACCTCGACGCCATCTTCACCCATACCCCGCGATTGACGGCGCTGTTATTCACGATCGCTGTGCGAGATCAGGCCGTACTGGTTGATATGCTTAAGAGCATTGCTCGGTTGAGCGCGCGCGAGCGACTGGCGTACTTGTTGCTGGATCTTTTCAGCCGATTGCAAATCACTCGCCCAGAACTTGAAGAAACCTTCACTTGCCCTTTGAGTCTTTCGGAATTGGGCGACGTGGTTGCCCTTACCAGTATCTACGTAAAGAAAACCCTGCAAGCGTTGATTCAAGACGGCTTGTTGCGCATGGACGGCCAGCAGGTCACCCTGTTGGATAAAGAGGCGCTGGCTCGCATATGTGAGTTCAAGGAACGCTACGCTACCATTGATAGCGACTGGTTTCCCGGCGGCTAACCCTCGGTGGTCTCGGCCTCGGAGTAGCTGCTGAGCCGGTTGTAGAGTGTTTTCAGACTAATGCCCAGAAGCTTGGCTGCAGTCGGTTTGTCGCCCTCGCAGTGCGTGAGCGTGGCCAGTATCAGGGACTTCTCGACTTCCTCTATCGATTTGCCGGGCACGATGGCGTTATCGGCCTGCCCGCACATGTCGAAATTGAATCGGTCCGGAATCTCGAGTTCGCCGTCGGCTTCGGGACACTCTATGTAATAACGGTGTACGACATGCTTGAGTTCACGTACGTTGCCTGGCCAGTGCCAGGCCGTGAGGTTGTCCAGCGAAGCGCTCGAAAACCTCTTGGTTGTTTCATACTGAGTGTTCAGGCTGTCGAGAAACGACTCGGCCAATAGCGGGACGTCACCATGTCGGTCTCGCAGCGGCGGCAACTCTATGGGGTATATGCTGAGTCGAAAGTACAAGTCCTCGCGAAAGCGGCCCTCATCAATGGCCTCCTTGAGGTTCCGGTTTGACGCGGCAACAACGCGGCAGCTGACCGGTAGCTCCTGCTCAGCACCAACGCGAGTAATTCGGTTGGTTTCCAGCGCCCGCAGCAAGTGAGGTTGTTGTTCGATCGGCATTTCGGTGATTTCATCCAGAAACAGTGTCCCTTCGGCGGAGCGCTCGAATACACCGCTGTGACGCTTGTTGGCGCCAGTGAAAGCGCCTTTTTCGTGTCCGAAAAGCTGACTGCCGAGTAGCTCCGAGTTGAAAGCGCCACAGTTTACGGCGACCAGTTCACCGTGCCTGCCACTTTCGTGGTGAAGGGCCTGCGCGATGAGCTCCTTGCCCGTGCCGCTCTCTCCTGTCACCAATACCGTTGTGTCCATGGCTGCGACCTGGGAAATTTTCTGGCGAACACGCTGCATCGCTTCGCTATCCCCCAGAAGTACAAAAGGCGTTTTCGGTCTGGGGGCTGGCGCTGAGGTTGTGGTTTCCTTCAACAAGCCGATTAATTCAGCCACGTCGATCGGCTTGACCAGGTAATCCAGGCCGGGCCCGTGCAGGTTTTTCAAGACGGATTTGATGCCAGGTTGGCCGGTAAGCAAAATGACGCGCTCTGGCCGTTGGTCGGTATCCAGTTCCAGTAGTTCGAGGCCGTTACCGTCCGGCAGCATCAAGTCGACGAGCAGAGCGTCGAATTGCTCAGCGCGTAGCAGGCTGCGGGCGTTGTCCAGACAGTCGGCCGTGGTAACCTCATGTCCGAATTCCCGGAGTATATCCGCAGTAGCTGTGAGGAAATTGACTTCGTCATCCACTAGTAGTACGCGCGACATGGCTGCTCTCTGTTCAATCTGGCAGAGGCGGAGTCTACCCAATTCCTTTAATGCTGTCGCGCTCTGGCTAGTCTTACAGCGTCGTGAACTGTAGTCTCAGTGCGGTGTCGCTCTGGCGTAGAGTAAAGGCGGCGGTCGTAGCCGGGAGTCGGGCGGGATTCAGAAATCCTTCGGCATCGACAGTGTCCATCGTAACCCCTTCGAGGACAGCCTCCAGGCGAGATTTGCTGCCGCTGCTAATCTCCAGCGCAGCGCCAGGCGAAATCGTCTTGCCGTACAGGATCAGGTTGGTGAGATAATCCAGCAGCGACTGGGGCAGTAATGGGGGCAGGACGACGCGCAAGTTGGCCGGACTGGATCCCGAGTCGAATGACTTTGTGAGGGCTGACAGGGAGCGTTGTGCGCTGGCATTGCTCACCGAGTCCTCTGCAACCCGGCCTGGGCCAAGGCCCACCTCGTCAAATTCGAAGCGGCGACATTCGGAGAGAATTTTTTCAGCGATACCTTCAAAACGCTCGGCATTCTCCTTGGTTGCCAGTATTTTTAGCAGTTCGCCATTCATTTGTATAGCGTTGATCAGATTGCGCTGTTCATGTCGTTCCCGTCGTGCCCGGGCGAAGTCTTCATTATGCGAAACGCTCAGAGTACCGCCCTCTCCCCTGACCTCCACCAGAGTCGAGCAAGGCCGTGTGCAGCGCGCGGCGATGATCTGGTGCTGCGCTTCGCGCAGCAGCTCGCCCAGCCACGCCCCGAGTGGGGTATTCCCCCTGTTTTCAGTGGCGAGCACTTCGTGCCCCTGAGTGGCTAGCTCCGCGAGGGAGATGCTCGAGCGCTCTGGGTCAAGCGCGCAAATTCGAGCGGTTGTGCTATCGTAGAAAGCGTCTTCACCTGACAGGCGTAGCGTCCCTACGCTGGGATCAGGTGACGTTTGGCTGATTTGCATTGGGGTAACCGACCGGGGTAAGTGGGGTTATCCTAGCAAGCAGTCGGCAGTGAAACCACCCGCGCGATCGACTGGCGTTTCCGCCCATTCATCGTTGACTAATTATTATCGAGATAATGAACGTGTCCGATGCTGATCTCCTGACGCTAAACACCGAGTTACAAAAGCAGCTGCTGGAGACGCAGGCAGCCTTGACCGGACTGCAGGCAGAGCTTGCCGAGGCACGCGAGCAGGTTGCTGCTCTTCAGGAGAATGCGACGGATTTGCAAAATTTTCGTCTCTTGCTCGCCAGCGCGCCAGACCCCAGCCTGTTGCTCACCGAGCAGGGCAATATCCAGTATGTCAACGCAGCGATGTGTGCGGCCACAGGATTGGAAAGTGCGGAGTTACTTGGCTTGCGGGTGGCCGAGGTATTGCCCGGCGTTTCGTTTGGTGAAGTCAAGCGGCAACTGGCCTTGCGCGACGTCTGCGAACCAATGGAATCCGGAATACTTCATCCTACAGAGGCCAGTCTGGCGGTCGAGATACACATTCGCAAGGTTCACTTCGACGACTCCTCTGCCATATTTCTAGCCGCGAAAGATACCTCTGAGAATCAGCATATCGAACGCGATCTGCGGCTCTTCAGGCGCGCTGTGGAAGTGTCGCTCAACGCGGTGAGTATTGCGTCCGTGGAGGGAGATACTCCGCTTACCCTGGTTAATGCGGCGTTCCTACGCCTGACCGGCTATGAGGAACACGAGGTCCTGGGGAAGAACTGCCGGTTTTTGCAGGGGCCTGAAACAGATCCAAAAACTGTAAAAAGAATTGCGCGAGCAGTGCGGGAGAAGCGGTCGCTGCGTACGGTGATTCGAAACTACCGCAAGGATGGGCGCCCGTTCTGGAACGACTTGTCACTCACGCCGATTCGCTCTGCCCGCGGCGACGTCACGCACATTGTCGCTCACCAGGTTGACGTGACCCGAACTATCGAACAGCGAGATGCGGCGACGAGTTCGGCCGCGACGATGCGCTCGCTAATGAATTCCACAACCGAAGGCATCTACGGGCTGGATATTGATGGCTTGTGCACCTTCTGCAACCAGGCCGCGCTTGACATGATGGGTTATGAGTCTGAGTCTGAGGTGTTGGGCAGGAACATGCATGAAGTATTGCATCATCATCACGGTGACGGCACTGAATACCCCGTTGAGGACTGTCCTATCCATCAGGCGCTGCGCGAGTCTCGTGGTGTACATGTGGCCGATGAAGTGTTCTGGCGCAAAGATGGGATACCCGTAGCCGTCGAGTACACCAGCGATCCGATTGTCGAAGATGGAATAAATCGAGGATGCGTTGTCGCTTTCCACGAAATTGGTCATCTGCTACAGACGCAGGCATGGCTGGAAGTAGCCAAGGAGCAGGCGGAAGTCGCCAATCGGGTCAAGGATGAATTTATCGCCAACATGAGCCATGAAATTCGCACGCCCCTAACAGCCATCATGGCATGCGCTGATCTTCTGTCGCAAACGCTGACAGAGAACGATGCCGTTCGACAGTCGCGAACGATCAAGCGCAACGCCGATCATTTGCTGACAATTATCAATGACATCCTGGATATGTCGAAGATTGATGCCAATCAGCTCACGATCGAGCGCCAGGCGGTGGAGATCGCCGGACTCATGGCGGATCTGGAGTCCCTTATGGCAGTACGCGCCCAGGAGAAGGGGCTGACGCTCACTCTGGGCTATGAAACTGACGTTCCCTCCCTGGTGTACGGAGACGGCACTCGCATTCGCCAGATTTTGCTGAATCTTCTGTCCAATGCCATCAAGTTTACCGACGTGGGCACAGTCGGCGTTTACCTGGCCTGGGCGAATGACGAGCTGACGATGAGCGTGACCGACACCGGTATAGGTATCAGCGAGGAGGACCAGGAGCGGTTGTTTTTACCGTTCGAGCAGGCCAGCGATGAGGTAACGCGCAAGTATGGCGGCACTGGACTGGGCTTGAGTATCAGTCAGCGCCTGGCTTACCAGATGGGCGGTCGCATTGAGGTGGAGGCGCAGCCGCATCGAGGAAGCCGCTTTACGCTTCATCTGCCTTGTCCGGTAGAGGAGGGACAGGAGTTTGGACGACCGGAGCTCACTCCGCTAGCTGATAACCAGATCGTCGATATGGAGAATGGGTTTGGGTTCAACCAGGCGCAATGGCAGTTCACGGGCACTGTGCTCCTGGTTGACGATTTGCCCGATGTGAGGGAGTCGGTGTCCGCAATTCTTGTCAGCTTTGGTGCGACCGTGCATATGGCCGAGGATGGACAGCGGGCCGTCGATGCAGTGACCCTGGGGAGCGACGGAGTTCAGCAGGCGTACGACATCATACTGATGGATATGAATATGCCGGTGAAAGACGGGTTTGAAGCGGTGCGCGAGCTGCGCGCACTGGGCTACACTGGCAAAATTATGGCAGTGACAGCGGGTGTTCTGGGTTCGGAGCGGGACGCTTGCCTGAAAGCCGGATGCGACGATTATCTTGCCAAACCGTTTTCAGCCCAAACCCTTCTGGGCAAGGTCCAATTGCTCCTGGACGATAGCGTTGATGCACCGGTAACTGAACGCGCAAGCGGCACACGCGTGCTTATAGTGGACGACTATGCCGATATCGCACGATCAATTGCGGAAATTCTCAACTTGCAGGGCATCGAGTGCCATACAGCCACTAGCGGTGAACTGGCATTGGCTGCCGTAGAGGTGTTTTCCCCTGATTTCTGTCTGCTAGATATCAACATGCCCGACATGAACGGCGAGTCGCTCATGCGGGCCTTACGTCAACACAGCAACGCGTCTGGTTCCACCTTCGTGGCGATGACCGGTGAGGTCAATCCTGAAAGAGTTGAAGAACTCCTTGCCAGCGGGTTCGACCATCACCTGGCCAAACCGCTGGATGTTCAGGAATTGATGAAGCTTGTGATAACGTCCTAGTCGGTAGCGTCCTCTACTGCGCGCTTGGTGTCCTGCACCATCTCATCAACCTTTTCACCGGTTTCTTCGAAACCTGTGTCTTCGCTACAGCCAATGAGGGCCATGGTACCCAGCAATGTGAATAGGCCAATTCGGATAAGTCCGGTCAATGTGTTCATAAGTTCATACTCCAGATTGTTAAGGCCGGCAACTGTTCGCCGGACTGGTGTAGCACGCTGCGAGGCGTGCCGTTTGCCTGCGTCAGAGTGTTGAGACGCTGGTAATCAAAATGTCCAGCAGGTACCACAGCCCGATCGCTACGCACCACAGCACGGCCAACAGTCCGGCGGCGACGAGTGCGACCCACGCCATACTGCGGCGCCGTGTTTTTATCGGATGAGCGACCTCTTGCTGTAGCAGACGCACATTGCGCTCGTTGGCCCGGTAGACGAAGTCGAACAGGTCCCCGATCAACGGGATCGCCCCCACCACCAGTTCCAAGCCGATATTCCCCAACATTCTCAAGATGATCGGGAAACTGGCGCCGGTGCGAAAAGCGTGTACTACGATTCCTCCCGACAACATTGCGGCCAGCACATCGCCAACCACGGGAATAAGGCCCAGTAGGCCGTCCAGTCCGATCCGGAAACCGCCTGGGAGCCGGATACTGCTATCGAGTGTCCATGCATACAGTGCGAGCAGATCGCGGCGCTGTCGGGCATGAGGCTCTGGCACCAGTCGGGCCGAGTCAATGTTTTGAGGGTCGTGTGCATTCATTATCAAAACAGATTGGCCGACGCGGACGCACCGTAAACCAATATCGCGCCAAGGATGACGCCGCATACCTGTTCAAATAGATCTACCCAGGAGTCCTGCGTCACGATGGCATCGCGAGTGATGCGCTGATCTTTCACTTGCTGAGTTTGAGTTCTCATTGCGCTGTCTTCCTGTGCAAGGTTGGAGAAGGATGCTGTGACAAGCCATTTCAATATTCTTCCAGCAATCATCATGCCAAGTTATTGGGTTCGCTGTTTATTACGATTGTTTTCACGCGAGTAGCGTACCGACGAGGGAGCAGGTCTACGCCATCGGCGTCGGCGACGGCCCGTATTACCTCTGCGCCGGTAAACAGGATGAGAGACGTGTAATAAATCCACAGCATGAGTACGATGACTGATGCGGAAGCACCACCGAGTTCATTCAGTCGACTGCTGGCGATGTAAAGGCTGATGGCATACTTGCCCAGTAACAACATTGCCGCGACCAACCCGCTGCCGATCAACTTGTAGCGTCTTGAGAGGTGCACATCGGGCAGGAACTCGAACATTGCGTAGATCACGCCTGTAACCAGTGCAATTATCAGAAGAATTTGCAAAATCTGGACGACGACAACGGCGGCATCATTCAGCACCGAAAATAGATAGTCGCTAAAGGCCAGTACAACGGAGTCCAGGATTAGCGACACAATGAGCAAAAACCCAAGACTGAGAATTATCCCAAGAGAGATTATCCGGTCGAGGATTTGCTTGATAATGCCGGCGCCGGCTCTCGGCCGCACGCCGAACACCTCGTTAAACGTACCCTGTACCTGAATAAAGATGTTTGTTGCCGAGAATGCGAGAACCGCCAGGCCAGTAATCAGCTGAAAGCGGCTTTGCTCTTCATTGCGCAGGGAGTCCATCAGGACGGTCATCCCTTCCGCCGCGCGATCGCCGATCAGGCCGGCGAACTGGCTTGTTATCTGATGTTGAAAATCTACGTCGGACGCGACCAGGCTCGCGAAGTAGACGGCGACGTAGATCATCGGCGCGATGGAAAAAAGTGCATAGAACGACAGCGCGGCCGACGAACGCAGGCATTTGTCCCGAAAAACGCCAGCGACTGCGCCTTTGGCAACGTGCGCTACGTAGTGCGCTTTACCGGGGTAGTGGGGCCGGGTCCGTAGATCCATGATCAGCCGATTCCTTTGAGTGTCGTGATGTTTGCATGCTCTTCAAAGCAGTTTGCGTGCCAGTATGGGCGGTTGGATGCTGAAAATGTGGCACGTTTTTTGAAGTGCTAAATGTGACTGCAATTGTCGGGTCATCACGATCCGGGCAGCCAAATCGAGCAAACACCGACATCCAACGAGAGGAGATCGTCATGTCAAACAAAGTACAGGGTGAGGGCGACTACGAGAGCGCCAAGCGCTATAACGAAAAGACAAAGGATTTTGTAGAATCTACCGACACGGACGCACTGGCCGAATCCGCCGATCACACTGGCGAAGCGTCAGAGGAAGAGCTTGCGCGGGCGCGAGAGAAAGCCCGCGAACGCTCGAAAGCCGACGGTGCACAGTAAGGAGCAATAACCATGGACTTGATTAAAATTCTTTTCGCCGTACTTCTACCGCCCCTGGGGGTGTTTCTTGAAGTTGGCATAGGCAAGCACTTTTTCCTGAATATCCTGCTGACGATCCTGGGTTACCTGCCCGGGATCATTCATGCGGTTTATATTATTGCCAAGCGGTAATGCCACCCACAAAAAAAATCGCCACGCAATGCGTGGCGATTTTTTTTTCTCAAGACATTACTCATTGTCGTTGTCGGGCATTTCCACGTCGATATCAGGCACGGTAATGGTTTTCTTCTCGGTTTTAACATCGACGTCTACGTCAGGTACTTCTACCTCTACCTCCCGGGTGCCGATGTCGACGTCGGGCGTGTCGATATCGTATTCGGGCATCTGGCCGCCGCTGACGTCCACGTCGACCTTTGGCATCTTACCCTCTTGTGTTTTCTCGATCTCGTACTCGGGTAATTGGCCGGATTTTACGTCGACATCGACGTCTGGCAATGAGCCTTCGCGAGTCTGCTCAATGTCACAGGCGGTGAGTGCGAGTGCCCCAAGGGCGATACACAGCGTGTTGGTGATACTTTTTTTCATGATGCTCTCCTTGTTTAACTCAGGGTAGGGGTTGGTTGCCCCAGCGAGACCGGGGCGGGATCTGGCACGGCTACTTCATACCGCCCGCACTCAGCGGGGGAATGTCGGTGTGGTCACTGTGGGCGACGATAATGTCTACCCTGCGGTTCTTCTGTTGACCGGCTGAGGTCTCGTTGCTCGCTACCGGGAAGGCTTCTCCCAGGCCGATGGTTTCGATGCGGTCGGCTTGAACGCCATTGGCAACGAGAATGGCCTGAACAGATTCGGCGCGACGCAGCGATAACTGCTGGTTGTACTGCTCTGAACCACGGCTGTCGGTCGATCCCTCGATTCTGACCTTGCGGTCCGGGTATTGGCGCAGGAACTCGGCCACGCGGATCAGGTCGCGCTCGGCGCCCTCGAGAATGGCGGCACTGTCGGTTTTGAATACGATGTCCTTCAGTGTAATGACGGTGCCGCGCTCACTTTGCGCCGCGGCGAGTTTGTCCAGTTCGCTGGCCATCACTGCTGCCTCTTCCTTCAGGCGATTCAGTTCGATCGCAGCTGCCACTGCACGCTGGTTTGCCTCGGTTGCGCGTGCCTCTGCTGCGTTGGCCTTGGCCTGGGCGTCGCGGGTCTGTGAGCGTGACGATTCCAGCAGCAGCGCCTGGCGACGCGTGTCGGCGCTTTCGATCTCACGGTTGATGGCGTTGAGGTGAAACTGCTCCTGTGCTACCTGTGCATGCTTCATGGCCATGGTGGCGTGGTGTTCAACCAGCTCCGTGTCTCTTCCTGCTTCCTGCAGTCGGTTCGCCTTGTCCAATTCTCGATTTGCAAGATCGTATTGGGCGGCGGCATCGTTCTCGATGCCGGGTAACTCGCGCATCTGCGCGACTTCATTCTGTGCGAGGGCCAGCGTTGGGCTCTCGGGATTACTTCCACAGGCGCTCAGTGCTGTGGTGATGGCAATAGCCAGTGCAATTTTTTTCATCGGTCAACTCCTCTTGGGTGAATCGGTAATCCGGCGGCTTGTTTCATGGCGGCTGTTGGTCCGCCGACATGCCTAGTTGATCTGTGTTCGCAGCGTTTCCAGTCCCGCGTTGATTTCCTGGAGCGATTTCTGCTGAACGGCAGTCAGGGAACGGGCCTCGGCCAGTTGGGCGTGCAGCTCTGCTTCTCGGAGGAGACGGAGCGCTCGATCTTTCTCGCCAGACTTGTCGGCTGACCTGGCTTGTTCCAGCTTTTGTTCTGCCGCGTAGATCTCTGAGCCGGAGCGCCGTGCGTTTGGAACTTCCTTGGCCTCGGCGATCTGTATCTCGACCCGCGAGTACTGCGACTCGTCCACAGGCGAGCTGCCGCACGCAGCCAGCAGACCAATGAGCGAAAACGCGAGAGCAGCATTGCGCAGGTGGCGCAGCGTACTCGCGCAGTCAGCGTGTGTGTGGACTGGAATCCTGTCGATAGTCTTATGGATCATGTGTTTCGCCTCCGGGTAGTCGTGATTTGCGATGCCTTCTGCAGTGGTAGAGCAACTATCGTGCCATCTGCTCAGCAACGCCGGGTGATACCGCAGCTGCGGGAAATTTGTACCAGGAGCCCGTTGGAGGCAGCTCGCCGGGGCGTTGTGCGACACAAAAATAGCCAGCGCGTTGTAATCTCTACAACGTCTGTCAGGTCGACAGGTTTTTTTCTGTAACCGGCGTCGCGGCATGCATCCTGCATGGGCGGAGTATCCCCTGCGGCTAATCAGGTATAAGAACCATGACAAACGACCACGGCATCCAGACAGTTGAGAAGCGAGAAGTCACTAAAGGAGGAACGTGCAACGATCTGAACAGCGCGTCTGTACCCATCAAACCGGCGCATGTCGTCGCCGCGTTTTGCGTGATCGCGGGCATCTACCTCGCCGCGCCTATACTTATGCCAATTGCCCTGGCGCTGTATCTGAACTTGCTGTTGTCACCCCTGGTGTCCTCACTGACACGACTGCGCGTTCCGCGACCGCTGGCGGCCGCCGCCGTCGTCCTGGCGATGCTCGTTGCCCTGTTCAGTGGGATCAGTCTGTTGGCCGATCCGGCGCAGTCCTGGTTTGAGAAAGTGCCCAAGAGTTATGCCTCGGTAAAACAGACGCTGACGCCGGTGACCGAGCCGCTCGAGGACATCAGCGAGCTGGCCGAAACGGTCGACGAGTTGACCACGATTGGCCAGGACAAGGTGGATGTGCAGCGCGTTACAGTGCAGGCGCCGAATCTTTTTTCCCAACTGGCTGACCGGTTGCCTGCATTCCTCCTGTCCTGCGCCATTGTTCTTTTTCTGACCTACTTCTTTCTGTCCTCCAACTACAGTTTTCTGCGCAAGATTATCGGGCTGGGCGGAACGTTTGCGCAGCGGCGCAATATCCTGCTGTTGTGCAGGACGGTCCAGATGGAGATTGCCACTTACGTGATGACGGTAACTGCGATCAACGCGGGATTGGGCATACTGGTGGCCGCGGCCATGTACCTGCTGGACGTGCCTAACCCTATCCTCTGGGGGGCGCTGGCGATGTTCCTGAATTTCGTGCCCTACCTCGGCGCGGTAGTGATGATGGGGATCATGCTCCTGGTCGGTCTGACGACGTTTACCGTGTTTCCTGTGGTCTTTGCGCCAGCCCTGGCGTATGCCGGGCTGTCGATTGTGGAAGGGAACCTGGTAACGCCGATGCTGGTGGGAAGGCGGCTGGCACTGCAGCCGTCGGTGGTGTTTATAGCACTGATTTTCTGGGGATGGATGTGGGGTATTGTGGGTGCCGCGTTGTCGATCCCGATCATGGTCGCGCTGAAGATTATCCTGGAGCGCTCACCGAGATACCGCTACCTGGGCGTCTGGCTGCACAGGTAGCGGTGTGGTGTTTAGCGGATGTCGATGATCTCAAAGCCCTGCTCGGCGGTGCGCCAGCGCAGGGTCAGGTCATACAGGCGTCCACCGAGATCGACATTGGTCATTTCGAAGGTGTCGTCTGCCGTCGGTGTAAAGCTGGTAATGCCCAGGTCGACAATGTCGCCGGCGTTGATAAAGGGTTTGTCAAAGGCTACGACATCAAAGGTCGACGATACATCGAGCTGATCGCCAGAGTTGGAGTACACGCGCGCTACGATGGTGTGCTCGCCCGGCAGCAGGTTGGAATAGCCATAGGCCAGTGAAAAGCCCGATTCACCCGCCCCCTCTTCTTCGGGGTAGAGTTCCTCGACATCTTCACGCGATCCGCCGTAGGGCGCGCTGAACAGGAACTCGCCGTCGACGTACAGATCGACGCGTTCGATACCACCCGGTGCGAACGCCCAGCCGCGCAGGTTCCCTACGCCGCTGTGTACCTGGCCGCTGACGGGCTCCTCCAGCATTGCGGTAATGGTAGTCGGTGTGGGTGTGTCGTTCGCCGTGTACTCAAGATCATCGATGAGCGCGGCGCCCGGACCGACCGTGGAGATGGTCACCTTGCCGATCTTCGACTCCGATCCGGTGCGGGCGATGCTGAACGCCTCGTAGGCCGTCGTCGTGGTTTTACCGACGATTTCGATCCCGCTTTCGTCGAACACCTGAACAAAGCTTTCGGTCGTTCCCGAGGTACTGCGCATCCAGAAGGTGAGTGAGTCGGCTCCGGTGGTGAACGTGATGGTCGCCTCATCTTCGTCCATCAGGTGCCAGGCGTTGCTCCCGGACCGCGCGAAGGCGGCGTTGGCAACGGGTTTGGCGGCGCCGCCCGAGAACACCGCTGTCTGCGGCGCGCTGCCGATGATGAAGCCGTTGTTATCGGTGAATTCGAAGCTGGTGGTAAACGTCTGCGGGTCGGCACCGGCAGTGAGTGTTGTACCCAGCAGGGTGGCCGAAGCCAGGGCGGAAGCAATGGTCTTTCTGTTCATGGCATGTCCTTTTGCGCGGGTGCGCGCTGTTGTGGTTGGTCACGTCATGTTGAGCAAGGACTATGCCATGTGGTGCATCCCGAAAATTGTTGGCACGTTGATTGCTATTCCCTGTGTGAGGCGCGCAACTGCGTGGCCACTACTAACCAGAGAAAGGAGATTGTCATGTTGAGTTGGGCCGTAACATTTTTGATCGTCGCTATTATCGCGGGTCTGCTGGGATTCAGCGGTATTGCCGGCGCCGCTACCAATATCGCCTGGATCCTGTTTGTTGTAGGGCTGATCCTGGCCATTATCTTCGCCATACGGGGTAAAAAACCCTTATAGGCCAACCTGCTCCTGAGTTGGGCGTCCCCTCGGGGGCGCCTTTTTTTTGTACTATCGAAACATCGGCGCGTCTCTACCCGCAAATATCCCTTAGCTTGGACAGGTTATCGTGTGAGCCGGCGAGTAAAAATTTCCGAGCCGATGGTAAGTAGTACAATGGGTGCACGGCGTGCAGTCCGCGTGCCCTACCGCGGATTTATGGCGAGGAACGTTATGAAACATCTACACCTGCTTGCCCTTTGCCTGGTTGTATTCCTCGGTGCGCTGCCGGCGCCGTCCGCCCTGGCGCAGTCGCCGGGCGATGTTCCGGAAGATCCCGAACCGGTCATCCCGGTGGAAGTGCTCGACGAGGAGCGAGACGCCGAGATTCGGGAGAAAGTCGAGAGCCTGTTCGAGGCGGTGGGCGATCTTTCGGAAGTCACGGTATCGGTCCAGGAGGGGGTGGTCAGCCTGTCGGGCAGCGTGGCCAATGAGGCGCAGGCAGAGGAGGCCGAAGCTCTGGCCACTCGGATTGCCGGTGTCGTCACCGTACGCGATGACATGAGCCGCACGCTGGCTGTGTCGGACAACGTGCGGCCCCTCGTAGACAAGATCACCTCGGCGGCGCAAACCGCCGTGAAGGCGATGCCGCTGCTGTTGGTCGCCCTGGCGTTGTTCATCGCCATCACCATGATTGGCGCTTTCCTCGCCCGCAGGCAATGGCTGTTGCGGCGCATTGCACCCAACGCGTTTCTCGCCGAACTGCTGTCACAGGCAATCCGGATCGGCGCGCTGGCGCTGGGCCTGATCGTCTCGCTCAACCTGCTCGGGGCGGGAGGGATCGTGACCACGATAATCGGCGGCGCCGGCGTCCTGGGTATCGCCGTGGGCTTTGCCGTGCGCGACTCGATGGACAACTATATCTCCAGCATCATGTTGAGCCTGCGGCAGCCCTTCGGCGCAAAGGATCACGTGATGATCAACGACCGCGAAGGCATCGTTGTGAGGCTTACCTCGCGCGCGACTATCCTGATGACGCTCGATGGTAATCACCTGCGCATTCCCAACTCGGAGGTCTTCAAGGGCACCATCCTCAATTACTCGACCAATCCCGAACGTCGCTTTGAATTCGAACTGGGTATCGGTACGGAGGAAGATCCGGTCGCCGCGATACGCTGTGCGGTCGCGGCGTTGGAGGAACTGGAGTTTTTGCTCGATGAGCCGGGGCCGTCTGCCATTGTCGACCACGTGGGCGATTCGTCCATTGTGTTGCGCGTATACGCCTGGGTCGATCAGCGTTTGACCAATTTCGGCAAGGCGCGTAGTCAGGCCATCTGGGTCACGATTCAGGCTCTGGAAAACGCCGGTTTCACGCTGCCCCAGCCGGCGTACAGTCTGCACGTTCAGAGCCTTCCCGAAACCGGGGGGGTGGCGTTACGCGGCGAAAACGCGGCGAGCGAAGAGGCAGGTGCCGATTCCTCTACCGCCGATTCCGTCGCACGCGACACACCGCAATCGATCGAAGAATCCTTGATGTCGAGCCCGATCATCATCTGATACAAAAGGTCGAGGAAGAGGTACGCGAGCAGGACGCGACTGACCTGCTCGATGCGAGAACGCCGCGCGAGTAGCGGTACTATTCGACCGGCTCCGGGTGCCGCTGCGACTGTGGTAAGACGGGGTGGGCGGCCTCGTTGGCCGGGCTGCGTACCGCGTTGGCAAATGCGCGGAAGAGTCGCATCTGCATCTCGCCTGTCCTGACTTCCGGGTGCCACTGTACGCCGA
>CAYGOX010000052.1:13507-14852 GCA_964351485.1 uncultured Halioglobus sp. | reverse complement strand
GCTAAACCCATAAACAGCCACATACTTAATTTAACATAATATATATTATGCGCATATATAGATCAGGAACTAGGCCTGTGGGCCAGGCAGTTCTGGGAGTCCTGTCCCAGCGCTTTCCAGCCTTCAAAGCACACAACAGGTATATAATGCGACGCCTCTGAGCACCTGGAATAACAGCCTGCGATAGCCGCATGATCGAAACCTCGTTTTACCGCCTGCCGCTCATCCTGGCGGCCGCACTTGTGGCGCACCTTGCAACAGTACTGGTACGCAAGGCAAGTCGCAGCTTGTTAAGGACACGACTGAGCTCCGAAACTAAAGCGCGCACAGTCACAGGCTTTGCTACCAGTGTCATTGTGTTTTCGATTTACTTCGCGGCATTCGGGTTTGTGCTCGCTGAGCTGGGAATATCACTCACCACGTATCTGGCGAGCGCGTCTATTCTGGGGCTCGCGGTCAGCTTCGGATCCCAGGGTGTTGTGCAGGACGTCATCACCGGGCTCACGCTGGTATTCTCTGACCTTTTGGATGTCGGCGACATGGTAGAGATCGGCGGCCAGGTCGGTATTGTTGAAAGTGTCAGCATGCGCTTCACCGTGCTGATCAACTTCTCCGGAGCGCGCGTGTACGTTCCAAACCGCTCGATCGCGAACGTCATCAATTACCCAAGTGGCTACATCCGGGCGTATATGGACGTGACACTCCCGGCCGGCACCCCGGATGAAATAGACAATCGCCTCGCACGGCTGGCGCAATCGGCGTACGCCCAATACCCGGGTATTCTCTTGATCCCCCCCACTATCGAGGGTCGAGTCGCAACCACCTCAGGCGACAGCTATCTACGCATCAAATTTAGGATATGGCCCGGTCAGGGAGCCGTACTCGAGGGGCCTGTTGCCGGTGCCGTGATGCAGACGATGAAACAGCTCGATGCCAGTTATGAAAGATGGATGGTGTCGGTGCACTACCGTTCCGAATCCCCTGGCCAGGACCCGCACAAACGCCTGCCGCGACCCACCGTGCTTCAGCGTTATTTCGATTCAAATCGGGCTGACAGCCCGGAACAGTGATACAGAACCGGCTTACAAAATAACCGTTCGCTGCCCATTCAATTGAACGCGTTCCTCGCAGTGCAAACGGACGGCCTGCGACAGTGCCGTGGCCTCGATGTCATGGCCCAGGTGGATCATCTGCTCAATGGTCACCTCGTGATCGATCGCACGCACTTCCTGCACAATGATCGGGCCTTCATCGAGATCCGATGTGACGTAGTGAGCAGTAGCGCCGATCACCTTGACGCCCCGCTCGTAGGCCTGGTGATACGGCCGCGCACCCTTGAAACCAG
>CAYGOX010000052.1:4058-13497 GCA_964351485.1 uncultured Halioglobus sp. | reverse complement strand
ACCGTCCGGGAATCGTTGATCAGCACGCGGCGCTCCAGATGCAGCCGCACCGCCTCTGCCAGGACACGGCTTTCGATATCGCGGCCCTTGCGAACCAGATCGTCGGGGCTGTCGGCATGGCTGATCGCCTCTACATCCTGATGGATGATGGGCCCTTCATCGAGATCCGATGTCACGTAGTGTGCAGTAGCACCGATGACCTTCACGCCCCGCTCGTAGGCCTGGTGGTAGGGCCGCGCGCCCTTGAAGCCAGGCAGAAAAGAATGATGAATGTTGATCGCCCTGCCCTTTAACTGTGTGCACAGGTCGTCGGAAAGAATTTGCATGTAGCGCGCCAGTACCAGCAGGTCTGCCTGCAGATCGTCGAATACGGCGAGAATCGCCCTCTCCTGCTCGGGCTTTGTGTCGGCGGTAACCGGCAGGTGGAAGTACGGAAGCCCGTGCCACTCGACCAGTGATTGGCAGTCGTCGTGATTACTGACCACGCCCACGATATCGACCGGCAAGGCCCCTGCCCGCCACTTGTTCAGCAACGCATTCAGGCAATGATCGTACCGGGACACGGCGACCAGGACGCGCGGCAACTGATCGACGGCGCGAAGCCGGTAATCCATGTCGAACCGCTGTGCCACCTCGGCGAACCGTCGCTCGAATTCTTCCAGCGGCGCTGTCATTTGGCGGTCATCAAAAACCACCCGCATATGGAAGGTTTCGCTGACCGGGTCGGAGTAATTGGAGACTTCGGTTATGAACGCCTGCAGCTGGTAGAAGATAGCCGTGGATTCCGCGACCACGCCCAGGCGGTCAGGACACTGGAACGAGACGATGTAGGATGCGGGCGCGGGGGTTGATTGTGTCATGGGGCGTTTGCTTTATTCGACAACGAAGCGTGGGATGATTTGCCGGTCAGGCCCGGAAGTCAACATCACTCTGATCAATCTGTCAGCCCCAACGCCTGCGCGTCCATCAACGCCTCGTGGTTCTGCTCTATAGCGGCGCGGCAATCACCGTGCGTAACGATATAGCGGCTGTTGACGGCCAGCGCCTGGAGCAAATGACGCGTGGCATACTCGGCAGTCGCCACGTGGTCCGCCGTATCGATTTTTCGGCTTTGCATCATGGCCTCAATATCTTCCCGGCGTAGTTCTGATTCGCCCAGAGATGCCGGCCTCGCCTTCTGGCTACTTTGCAGGTGTGTGGTCATCATGCCCGCGGGGAACAGGATGGACACGCCGATGCCCTCGTCTTCAAGCTCCAGGCGCAGTGTTTCGGCAAAGCCGGTGACGGCATACTTGGTAGTCGTGTAAGCTGCCATCCGTATCCCCGGGGAATACACCGCGCTGGACGAGGTGATGACGATATGGCGCGAACCGGTCGCGTTACGAACCAGCGGCAAGAAGGCCTCGACGGTGTTTATCGTGCCCATCACGTTGACATCCAGAACCCAGCGCCAGTCGTTTTCCGACAACGCATCGATGGCCCCAAACTGCTGAACACCCACATTCGCGCACAGGATCGTACAGTGGTCGTATCGCTGTTCAACTTCCCTGGCGATCTCTTCAAGGCGGGCACGGTCGGATACGTCGGCGGCATAGGCCACCGCCTCCCCACCCTGCTCCCGTATCGTTTTCGCGGTGAGCTCTGCACCCTCCGCGTCGATATCCAGCGCGACAATCTGCATCCCCGCTTCGGCAAACCGTTGTGCCATGGAGGCCCCGAGTCCGGAGCCCGCTCCGGTGATCACTGCGACACCGGCCGATTCATTTCTTTTCCTGTTCAACGACTGCTCCCTGTTACTGGGTTTTACAGGGTCCCAGCATAACTCATCGAACCAGGGCTTCCCTGCTAACGCATCTGATAATCATTATCATTGTCATTACGTTCCGCATCTATATGATGCGTTTTCAATTTGCTAAACCGTCAATCCAGGGAGCAGGAATGAAACCAGCCGCCTTACCTCGTCAACTCGCCGCGGCTATTGCCGCATCAACGTTTGCGGCCATCACAAGCTTCGGAACCGAAACCGCTGAAACAAACCCCGGTTATCTGGGGGACCAGGATCAAATCTTCCTCGGTGAATCTCCAGGAAGAAACCATGGCCATTCGACAGGCAGACCATATTTCAGATCTGCTGAGAACCATCCCGGGAGTGGACGTGGGTGGGGCGCACTCGCTGAATCAGCGCATTACCATCCGCAGCCTGGGCGACCGCAACATCAGGGTTTCTATCGACGGCGCCAACCAGAACACCTACATGTACCACCACATGGGGAATCTGCAAATTCATGCGGACATACTTGAGTCTGTGGATATCGACGTGGGAACAAACTCTGTCATCAATGGTGGACTGGGTGGTGCAATCCGTTTCAAGACCCGAAATGCGCAGCAATTTCTCGAGGATTCCCGACAATTCGGACTACGGGTTCAGGGTTCAGTCTCCGAGAACGCGTCTCACAGCTTTTCCTTAACGGGCTTTGGTCAACTGACTCCGACCCTCGACGCCCTCGCCTACTACCATGCACTGGATCGCGACAATTATGAGGTTGGCGGTGGCGACATCAAGGATGTGGAGGGCAACACGATACCCGGCACCGATGGAAAGGTGCGAGGGTTGAAGGGCGAACTGGAAAACACCCTGATCAAATTGGGCTGGGACATTAATGAATGGCAGAGGCTCCAGTTCAGCTACGAAAGCTATGTCGACGAGGGTGACTACAGCTATCGTCCCGACATGGGGCTGGCAACGGATATCAGCATCGGCAACAGCCTGGGACTGCCACTGACATTCCCCACCGAGTTCACACGTGACACGTTCACCCTGAACTATGAATTACAGTGGAGTGATCACACCACACTGACAGCCTCTATCTTCGCCAATGAAAGTGAACTATGGCGCGACGAACACGCTATAGCGGCCATCTGGCCGGATGATCCTTCAATCGTCCAGGGTGAGGCGGCAAACCTCGGCGCGAACCTCCTCGCGTATACCGATCTGGGCGCAGACAATCGTCACGCGTTAACCTATGGCTTTGAAGTCATCAGCTATGAAACCCAGTACAAGCCCGATGGACAATTAGTCGGGGAAGAAGAAGCTACCTGGTCGGCGATTTTTCTGGAAGATCGAATCCAGTTAGGACGGGGTTTGGCGCTGATTCCGGGCGTGCGATACGACCACTGGGACATGGATGCCCACGTGAGCGACGAGTCATTTGACGGTTTCAGCGCAGCGCTGGCCGGCGAATGGGCCATCAACGATCAGTTGCTGGTAAAACTGTCCTCCACACAGCTATTCCAGGGCCCTGAACTGGCCGAAGTGTTTATCGGCGCAGGTGCGAATGACCTACCCAACGCAGACATCAAGGAGCAGACCGGACTCAATACGGAGCTGTCGTTTGCTTACGAAGACAAGGTGTTGGGGGCCGACCGTTTCGCGCTCGGCGCGACATTCTTCAAGACGGATATCGATGACTACATCTACGAGTACGCGCCCCCTCCCCCGGAGCTCGGCGGACGCTACTGGAAGGACAACGTCGGCGATATGGAAATCGAGGGTATCGAGGCGTACATCGCCTACGACATCGGTAACCTGCGCTCGCTCCTTTCGTTTTCATCGTCGGACAGTGAGTTATCCGCGGCGACCGGATACGAAGCATTTGACGGTGCGCGCATTGATCGCGAGCAAGGTGACACGATCAGCCTGAATATTGATTACCTCATAGAAGCCATCGACCTGGCGCTGCACTGGGACGTTTTATGGGTCGATGACCTCGACGATGGCCTCGATCTCGATGGCGCAACACTGAACAACAGCAAGGACGGCTACTCCGTTCACAATATCTCCGCTCGCTGGACGCCCAGGACAATCAAGGGTCTGTCCCTCACTCTGGGCGTGGACAATGTGCTGGACGAGTACTACGCGTCCCAGTCTTCGCGCACCGGGGTGTCCTTCCACCCGCGCTTCGGTGAGCTGCAGCTGACGGACTACGAGCCGGGCCGGAACCTCAAGGCGACGGTTTCCTACCAGTTCTGATCGATCCACGGGGGCTTTATACACAAGCCCCCGACTAACTGATGAATGCACAACTCGCCAAACTTAGCCGGACATTGCACTGGTCCAGTTCCGCACTGGGGCTGGCGACGTTGCTGTTTTTTTCTGTCACGGGCATCACCCTGAATCATCCGGACTGGTTCGAGGCAGACAGCCAGACCACCTACACGGAAATCACGCTGTCCGCTGCCTGGATCGACGCATTTCGTTCAGCCGACGAGCCCGACCAACTCGCCATGATGGCGCGGGAAGTCGATGGGCACTGGCGGCTGTCGCTTCCTCGCGGCATAGAGCGGGACGAGTACGAATGGGTACTCGATTACCAGCGTCCCGGCGGGCTCACCCTGGTCCTCCTTGATCTGGAATCCGGCATTCTGTCGAGAGAATTGATCGATGACGGACTGGTCTCGCTGATCAACGATTTGCACAAGGGTCGCCACTCTGGTCTGGCCTGGCAGTGGCTCATCGATATCGTAGCGCTGCTGTGTGTGTTTTTTTCCCTGACGGGGTTGCTGCTGCTGGTCGTGCACGCAGGCAAACGACCGAGCACCTGGCCGCTCGTCGCCATTGGCTCGTTTATCCCACTCTTCATCTTCTGGCAATTCGTACCATGAAAACAAAACGAATCTTTTACCTGGCCATTGTCGCGACAGTCCTGTCGGGCGCCCGGCACCTTGCCGCCGCCGAAGTAGAGGTCGACATCAACGTGCCGGTGATCAACACCGCAGAGTATCACCGGCCCTATGTTGCCATCTGGCTGGAAGACGCCAATCGCCGCACCATTCTCAATCTGGCCCTGTGGCTCGAGAAGGAAAAATGGCACAGAGACCTGCGAAGCTGGTGGCGCCGCGGCGGCAGCAAGCTCGCACTCCCCGTAGACGGCGTATCGGGCGCCACGCGCAAACCAGGCACCTACACCGTTTCCGGCAAGCCCCGGCTAACCAGCGGTCGCTATGTGTTGAACGTCGAATCTGTCCGGGAGGTAGGCGGCCGCGAGCATCTGCGCTTCCCTTTCGATTGGGAAGGAAAAAAGATTCAACTGCAGCAGGAAGGCACGAGTGAGCTGGGGCCTGCCACCGTAACGATTAATCCGGAGTAATGTTTATGTATCGTCGATTTTCACTGCTTGTCACCGTGCCGTTGATTCTCGCGGCGAACATGGCCAGCGCGCACAAGCGCTGGCTGCTACCGACAGATTTCTCGCTCAGCGATGCTGAGGTGGTTACCGTGGATTTCTCCGCATCGAACAATCTGTTTTACGTCGATAATCCCATGCCGCTTGAGGGCATCACAGTAGTGTCTCCCGATGGCGCTTTGCTGGAGGCGGAAAAACCTCATGCGGGAGCGAGGCGCTCCAGCTTTGATGTGACTGTGCAGGCGCAAGGCACCTACCGGGTTTTTCACCGGGGCAGGCCGATGTATTTTAGTGCGTACCTGGCCCCGGGAGCCAAACAGCCCACCCGGGACCGCGGTTCGCTCGAAGCCCTCAGGGCAGCGGTACCTGCTGACGCCACCATGGTGCAGTTTGCAGAATCGATTGCGCTGATAGAAACCTACATCACGCTGGGTTCAGCTACACCGGTAGGCGCGAAGCCGACCGAGAGCGGGCTGACACTCGAAGCTTTGACACACCCTAACGAGTTGTTCACAGACGAGCCGGGGGAGTTCAGGTTTTACCTTAACGGAGCGCCCATTGAGGGACTGCAAGTCACGGTAACACCCGAGGGGAGTCGATACAGGGATAACCTGGAAGAAATCACCTACACGTCGGATGCACAGGGCCTCGTTGCCATAAACTGGCCGAAACCCGGGCGATACCTCGTTGAAGCGCTTTGGGAAGAACCCTTGTCGGAAGGGATTCTTTCGACACGATACAACGGGTATTTCCTCACGGTGGAGGTGTTGGCGCCGTGACAATCAGGGTGTCACGCGCAAGCGTCTGGTGCTGCAACCCGGTCACGTAACGCACGATGTACTCGCCGGGCTCTGTAATCGCACGCGAACCACGCACCGTACCCTCGCCCTCGCCGGCTTTGGCGGCGAAACCGTAGTTGGCGCTCCAGCGCCACATTTCGTTGTCCTGGTACCTGACCGGAGCGACGATGATCCTGTCGCCGCGGTAGATCGGCCCGCTGTAGGTCACCTGGAAGTCAGTGCCCGCCTCTACAGAAGCCGGCGCGTCCACGCTGGCCGGGGCGCGGGTAATCGTCACCGGTACGCGTGCCAGCGGCTTGTCGCCGGGCGCCAGAAAATACACCAACTCATAGCTGCCATCGATATTGGGTGCCTGCAGTCTCACGGTCTTGCCGCCATCGTCACTTTTGGACAGGCTGACCCAACTATCACGGCTGTATTTTGTCGCCCCTGGTTCGACCAGCGAGACGTAATCGTCCTCCCATCCATCGCCCGGAACCGGGCTCAGCGAAACAAGCACGGACGATCCGCCAACAACTTCGCTCGGTGCCGACACCTCAGCCTGCACCGCGGTGACAGTTATAGGGTACGACGCCTGTACAACGTGTTGCATACCCCCGTAGGTCGTATAACCGTTGGCCAGTACATAGCGAATCTCATAGTCGCCCGGCTCCGCAGGCGCCACCAGCGGCATCGGTTTTCCTTCAGCGAGGCTGGGTCGACCGCCAAAAGGCGTAAACGCCCTCTTCAGGCCAGCCTCCTCGATCGTTACGAAGTCTCCAGCGGTCATCGGGCCGGACCAGTTCACCTCGAACATGGAGCCAGCCGGCACTTCAGCGGGACCACTGACCAAATACCCACTATCTGTCACGCGCAGGGGTGACCGTGCCAGAATCAGCCGTGGATTAGCCAGCACGTAGCGCACTTCGTAGTCGCCCTCAATAGACGGACCACCCACCTCGGTCTGCGCCATGTCATCCTGATTAAACGTCCCGTCGCCATTGGTGTCGATAGACTGGGCCGATTTACCCTCGTCGAGCGTGCGCTTCTGATAGGCATCGCGCGCTGCCTGTGTTTTGGTAAAGTAAATCTGGTCGCGCGGGCCATCATCCATGCGGTTGGTCGTGATGTACGCCGAGAGATCATCGGGGCCGGACCAGCGAACGGAGACAGCATTGCCCTCGGCAATTTCAGCGTCCGCCTCCAGCACAACAGGAATTCCCAGATCTATTGGTACCGTCACGACCACCGGAGCTGCTGCGACGACGAACTCACGCTGACCTGTTTTGTCTCCCTTGTAACGATCGTTCTTGTGTGGCCATCCTGTCCACGTCGCACGCACCACATAGTTTCCGGGTGACAGTTGCACGTCGACATAACCCGTATTGTTTCGCTCGAACACGGTTTCACCCGACTCCTGGTCGATGATCGTCCAGTTGAGCTTCGACTGGATATCGGGCCCGTTTCTGAGCATCGTGGCCTTGAAGGCTGCGGTCTGGGGGACGCTTTGGGGCTTCGGCTCCTCCTGAGTATGCGTGTGCGCTACCCGCGTCAACGCCTCGTGCAGTTCACTGGCGTTTGCAGCGGCGAGAAACTCCCCACCCGTCTCCTGTGCAATACATTGCAAACCCTTTCTCTCCTGCTCCGTGACGTCAAAACCGACGACATGCACAGTAAAGTCCAGTCCTTTTTCCTCTAGCAACCTGGCCAGAGCGCAGGGGTCGGCATCGCAGGTCTCCAGGCCGTCGGAGACAAGAATGACTGTCGCGGCATTGCGCGTATAGTTAAGTTCGTTGGCGGCGTGCTCCACCGATTTGGTCAGGGGCGTTTTGCCGACAGGAGTGACGCTTCGAATCTGCCGAATCAGCTTTGAGCGATCAGCACCGACATCGGACAGGGTTTGAATATCGTTACAGTCACCCTTCTTCCTGTGGCCATACGCCACGAGGCCCAGCCGTTGACCCTCGGGCAGCCCCCTGACAAGCCCCTCGACGACCTCTCGGGCAATAACAATTTTGTTGACGCCGTCGATCTGACCCCACATGGATCCAGAGGCATCGAGAATGAGGATCGCATCGCCCGATGCTCCAGTGGGTTGGGCCGCAGGCCGCTCCGTTCCCAGGACTGTGAGACAGAGAGTGAACAGCACACCAAGATATGTTTTCATGGGCGTAGAATCACCTGACTGACTGGGTATTCAACCAGCATCATATGGTTCGCTTAATGGGTCAATCCCTGGCTCGATAGATTTTTGCCTGTTTAGCGATATTCACATGGCCATCGCGCCGAGAAGCCGCCCGATGAAGCTGCTACTGTCACATTGCTGCTGGACAATCTGCTTACTGGGCTTTGCATCCGTCGCCCGCGGGCAGGCCTGTGAGCCAACAACTGAGCGACATGCCGTGCGCATTGGCAACGCGTACGAGCAGGCAGTAGCGCAGGTCGCTGGAAATGATGACTATTTTCACGCCCTGGAAAATGGCTGGGTGTTTGCGCTAGTTCGCATCGAGCACGGTTGGGCAATTCGCCTCTATGAGCACGATCGCATTGGTGAGGCCGCGGACCTCACTGCACTCACCCCTCCCCATCGAGGCGTGCCAAACCCCCGAGACATCGCTGGATGGCACTTCAGGAATACGGACAACACTGCCCCAAACGGCGGCGAGGTCAATGCGCCACAGTCACTCCGCGCGTTCGTCATTTCTCCCGGACTTCAGGGCACCGCGGGGCCTCGTCTGTCCGACGTGGAACTCGAGCGCGCACCTGAGGATGGTATTGGCTGGCTTAAAATCGTCGACTACGGACTTGCCAACCCAAAACCGGGCACTCAGGCGCGCATGAATTTTCTGTCCTTCGAAGCCTGCTTATCTTGGCCGCGCTCCCCTGAGGAAATCGCCTTGATACAGGACGAAAGCAGCCTGGAGTACACCCTCGAAGACACAGAGGTGTTCGCCAGCTGCGGCCTGCCGTTGCCCGAAACGACAATGAGAGCACACTACCTACCGAGGTCGCTTGGCGGTGATATTGATGGTGACGATACGCTGGACCAGGCAGCCCAGGTTCAACGCCTCTCTGACGGCGCTCGGGGTATCGCGTTGTGCCGTGCAGGCAAACACCTGACCGTACTGGGTCTGGGCGCAGCGGCGCTCGATGATCTGCGTCCGCGCTATATTGATCAACTCGAAGCGTGGCACTGGATCGACAAAACTCAGAATGTGCCGCGCCATCTTGCCGGCGTCGCACTCCCGGAGGCTGACGGCGATTGGTTAATCCTGGAACGAATAGAGAAAGAAGCCATCGCGATCTACTGGCATAATGGCAGACTGCGGGCAAAGCAGCTCTACCGGTATGTTGAACCCTAGCTGCCTGCCGTTGAAAAAGCACCTGGAACGCAGATACCACTGATTACGCAATGGTCCTAGATTCGCTCATCATATCTCCCGCCGATCCACTCTGGATCGCTATCGCGCTCCTGGC
>CAYGOX010000052.1:0-3958 GCA_964351485.1 uncultured Halioglobus sp. | reverse complement strand
GCCGCCCTGCTGGTGGGTTTTGCCCTGTCGTTTTCCAGCACCGTGCTGGTCGTGAAAATTCTCGACGAGCTGGGCGCTACGGGGTCACTGCACGGTCGGGTTGCCATCGGTGTGCTCGTCGTCCAGGACATCGCCGCGGTGATTTTTATCGCCCTGTCGGTGGGCAAGCTCCCCTCCCCCTGGGCGCTCGCGCTGATCGCGCTGCTCCCGCTGCGTCGGGTACTGTTTGCGATGCTCGACCGGGTCGGTCACGGCGAGTTGCTGATCCTGTTCGGCATCACGCTGGCGCTGGTCGGCGCGTACCTGTTCGAACTGCTGGGTATCAAGGGCGATGTTGGCGCGCTGATCCTTGGGATGTTGCTCGCGAGCCACCCCAAGACCAACGAACTTGCCAAGGCGCTACTGGGCTTCAAGGAGCTTTTCCTGCTCGGTTTCTTCCTCAGTGTCGGCATGAGCTCGCTGCCCGGCTGGAGTGAGATCGCCGTTGCGCTGGGTCTGTTGTTATTCATCCCGGTCAAGGCTGCCGTATTTTTCGGGCTGTTCAACCGGTTTCACCTGCGCGCAAACTCGTCCTGGCGGACGTCGATCAACCTGGCCAATTACAGCGAGTTCGGGTTGATCGTGGGCGCGGTAGCGGTGTCCAGCGGGCTGCTGGCGACCCAGTGGCTCACCGTTCTGGCTATTGCGCTGGCGCTGTCGTTTGCGGTGTCCGCGCTGTTCATGCCTCTGCGCGACCACCTGTACAACCGCTGGCAGCATCGCCTGAAGCGCTTTGAGATGGAACAGCGCATCGAAGAGGAACAGGAACTGGATCTGGCTCACGTCAAAGTGGCGGTCTTCGGCATGGGGCGCATGGGTACGGCCGCCTACAACGCGATGCTGGGAGACTTCGGCAAGCACCTGGTGGGTGTAGAGATTGATCCCGACAGGGCCTGGCAGCACCAGGCCGAAGGCCGCAACGTCATCAATGGCGATGCCACCAACCCGGATTTCTGGATCAGGGCGCCCCAGTTTCTCGACGGCCTGAAATGGGTGCTGCTGAACCTGCCCACGCACCAGGCCAACCTCAGTGCCGCCCAGCTGCTCAACGATCTCGGTTACGACGGCAACATCGCGGCCACCGCAAAATACCCGGACGAGGAAGACGCGCTGAAGGCCATGGGCGTCCACTACACATTCAATATTTATTCCGAGGCCGGTCGCGGATTCGCGAACGAACTGGAGGCCTACGTGGCACGCGATTACGACGCGGAGCCCGGCGACGATACTACCGACCAGTCACCGTCAACGCACTGAACCAGTCAGCGTCCGGGATACACCTTGCGGATGGGTAGCAGGTGAAAACGCTCGCAGTCGTGCGCTGAAACACCGGTCATGGATTTCGGATCGGCGCTGAACCGATCGGCCGCTCGCTCTGGAAGCGCACCAAAATCGTCGCTCCCCTCGAGAAACGCCAGGCAACCGTGGGTTTGCAAAAGTGTGCAGACCTCATCCCGGTTGGACTCCGGGAGCATCGCCAGCGCCTCACGCAGCGCGCGCAGACAGTTCACCCGGTACACCGATGTGCGGATACGCCGATAGGGAGCCCCCTGTATATCGACGTCAAAATGGCGCGCATTGCGACCGAACGCGGCAGCGTTCGCAGCCAGGTACGGCAGATAGGCACTGCCGATGGCGTCCAGTATTGGGCCCCAGTCTTCAGGGCACGCAGCGCACAGGTCGCCGCTCGTATCGCCCGATACATTCCACACGCGCGCGACCCACTCGTACACGGTGGGCGCCGTCTCTCGCATGATGCGGGCGCTGGTTGGATCCATGGAAAAGTGGCGGAACATCGGCCCAAAAAACCCGAAGTCGGCGAGGCTCGGGCGATCACCGAGCAGGTAGGGCCTCTCCCGAAGAATCGTTGTGAACTGTGCGAGCGTATCGAGGTACACGCTCTCCACGTGATCCCAGGTTTCGCGGCTGACACCATCTCCGCGCGTGAACAGACCGCGCTGGCGATTGCGAATAACATACCGTTTGAGGAGCTCTGGATACGGCTGGCCGCGCCCGCCCTCCTGCGCGATCACGCGGCTTTGCAGCTGCGCGCTTTCCTCGTAGTCCCAGCGATAGTGCATGGCCGGCCGCCAGAGCCACTCATCGGCGTAGTCCTCCAGCAGCAGGCTTAAAAAGCGTAGCGTTGGGTCACGTGGAATGAGTTCCCTGTCGGGGTAACGGGCATCCAGCCACTGCAGGATCACCGTGGTATCGCTCATCCACGTACCATCGGCCAGGCGCAGGCTCGGAATCTGCGCAGCGCCAGCGGCGGCTGCGGCTTCGCCGGCAGGAATCGCAGCCTCGCGCGTATACGGCAGGCCCAGGTAACGCAACGCCGCCTCGAGCTTGCCGGTGAAGTAGGAAATCTCCAGCCCGTACACCGTCATGGGCAGGTCCGGGTTTTGCTGATCTTTGCTATTGCTCATAGGCGAACCTAAAACGTACCCAGCGCCAGCGCCTGCTGTGTCATCGCCTCGCGCTGTTCATCGGTCAGCGAGCCAACGGGGCGGATCAACAGGTATTCATGTCCGGTGGTTTCAAACCCGGCGGCCAGGTCGACCTCGCGCGCCCGGGCATCGCCGGCATGACCGAAGAACGCGTCGATATCGTCGCAAAACCGGGAAAACGCGTACAGCAATGTCTGGCGCAATAAACCTCCGGCCGCATTGATGGCCTCGGCCTGTGCGGCCGGCATGCGCCGCATAACCGATCCATCGGTACAACCGCCACCGATCAGGCCGATACGCGCCTGCTGCCAGAAGTGCAGGTAAGACACCGGGTGCAATGCTCCGTCGGCTGCCCGGTAAAACGCCAGTATGTGCCGACCATAGTCCGGCGCATCGCTACCGTATTTCCGCCGAAACAGGTCGTCGGCAAAGAAACGTCCGTCGTCGACCTCGCCGACCGACATCCAGCCCCGCAGGGTGGCGGGCAGTTCGAACTCACGATGTGCACGTTCTGTCGTCACCGGCTCAGTTACTCCCACCAAGTTGTTGGAGAATGGTGTCAAACTGCGCCGGTGAGCGCCAGGCATCGCCGCAGACGAAACGCGGAATCGCGTAGGGGTGAGTGCCCTGCTCAATGTAGGCCTGCTCTGTAGTGAACGCGCCCAGCATACGGTGCTCCTGTCGAAACTGCGGAAAATAACTGTCGCGCAGGTAGGGACTCACATGACCGTAGGGATACGCGAATACCCGGGTGCGCTGACCAGCCGCCTGTAACCGGCTGTCGATGGTGTCGGCCGCCTGGCGAACCTGCCGGTCTGCCAGCGCGTAGGTATCGACCGAGGTGAAATCGCCCCGCTGCCCCGCCGCGGGAAAATCATCCGGCAGCGTTTCATGAACATGATCCAGGCTGTGGTTGCCGATGGCCAGCAATCCCTCTCGCGCCGCCTCGGCCCACCAGCCATCGTCGCTCAGCGGTAAGCCACCGTAGCACCCGCGGTCGATCTCGCGGCGGGCAGACGGACAACCGATAACGAAGGCGGTGAGCAACTGTTTCCCGGTGATTGCGCCTGTACTGACCTGCGCGCGTAACAGGTTGGCCAGGGCTGTCTGTTCGCCGAACTCCGGGTGATCGTAATCTGCCCAGTCCAGCGAGGTGCCATCGTCGCAGCTCAGGCCCACAAAGCGCCCGGGTAACCGCCCCGGCTCACCATCGGCAAGTGCCGAGGCAATCGTTTCCAGCGGGACGACGGGTAATTGCGCGGCCACGATCGCAGCCAGGTCACGCTCAAAGGCAAGGTGGTCGTTGGATGCGTAATCGTATCCGCCACAATTCTGGGCATGGTAGGCAAAGACGGCACCGCGCATGACGTTGTTCCCGGGCTCGACCCGTCAGGTGTCATCGAGCGAGGCCGGCGCGTACAACGCCAGGGCCCCGCTGCCTTCGAGGACCGATCCGCGCAGGGACAGATGCG
>CAYGOX010000051.1:13880-14934 GCA_964351485.1 uncultured Halioglobus sp. | reverse complement strand
TATGAAACAGGTCGGCCGGGTAGAAATTCCGCAGTCGGCGTTCCTCGCAGTCCTCAAAGTGGATGGCTAGCCGTGAGTGATTTTACGATCGATTTTCCCCTTATCCTTGTCGTGCTGGTGGCGGGCAGTGGTCTGCTGTGGCTGCTCGATCGCCTCTTTCTCGCCCCGGGGCGGCGCACCACGGTTGCCGACCTGCAGGCGCAGTACCCGCAGTGGCGCACGCGTGGCAGTGCCGACGAATCGAATTACTACGAGGCGGTCCGGGAGCGGGCAGCGGAGCCGGTTGTCGTCGAGTACGCGCGCTCGTTTTTCCCTGTTCTGCTGGTGGTGTTCATTCTGCGCTCCTTTCTGGTTGAGCCCTTCCAGATTCCCTCGTCATCGATGGTCCCCACGCTGGAGGTCGGTGACTACATTCTGGTGAACAAGTACACGTACGGTATCCGGCTGCCGGTGATTCGCACCAAGGTGCTGGCCTTGAACGAGCCCGAGCGCGGTGACGTGATGGTTTTCTTTCCGCCGCACATGAACGACACCTATTTCATCAAGCGGGTTATCGGTCTGCCCGGCGACACTGTTACCTATCGCGACAAGCGACTGAGCGTGAACGGCAAGGCCATCGAACTGGCAGAGACGGACAGGGCGGAACCCGAGAGTCCGCGCTACCAGCTGGCCGAGGAAACCCTCGGCAAGGCCAGGCACCTGATCCAGGTTGACCGGATGCGCCCCTCTCGCGAATTCTCGGTCACCGTCAAGCCGGGACATTACTTCATGATGGGCGATAACCGGGACAACAGCAGCGACAGCAGGGTTTGGGGTCAGGTTCCGGAAAAGGATATAGTGGGCAAGGCATTTGCGATCTGGATGCACTGGGACAGCTTTTTCAGTGTGCCCAGCTTCAACCGGGTCGGCGCCATAGAATAACGACTAACAGGGGTTGGGAGGGCAACAGTGGCTACTCATCATTATCTAAGGCAACACCAGCGCGGGAATTCCGTCTTGGGAATCCTGGCGATCCTGATCATGGTCGGCTTTTTCGTCATGTGCATCATCAGGA
>CAYGOX010000051.1:7910-13870 GCA_964351485.1 uncultured Halioglobus sp. | reverse complement strand
GTATTTTGAATCACTGACGGTGAAGGCCATCATCGAAACCATTGTTGACGATCCCGACACCCAGAACTTCAGCACTTCGCAGATCCGTCGCCGGATCGAAACAGAGTTCAACACCAACCAGATTTACGAGGTTGAGGCCAAGGACGTTGAGGTGTACCGCAAGAAAGGCGAAACCTTCATCGACGCCAGCTACGAGGTGCGTATGCCACTGTTCTGGCGTATCGATGCAGTGCTCAAGTTCAACGATCTTCATTACAAGGTCGGGAGCCTGGAGCCGGTAGGCCCGCGGAAGAAAGACTGACGGCCGATGAAGGACACGGCGCGACTGGAAAAGGCGCTGGGTCACCGGTTCAGTGATGCAAGCCTCCTGGAACTGGCCCTTACCCACCGCAGCGCCGGGAAGCGCAACAACGAGCGCCTCGAGTTTCTCGGCGACTCGTTGCTCAATTTCGTGATTGCCCAGGACCTGTTCCGTCGCTTTGACGACACCAAGGAGGGGGCTCTCAGCCGCCTGCGGGCACGGCTCGTGCGGGGAGAGACCCTCGCTGACCTGGGGCTGGAGATGGATCTGGGTCCTTGCCTGCGCCTCGGTGCAGGTGAGCGGCGCAGTGGCGGACACCGCCGCCGCTCCATAATCGCCGATGCGGTCGAGGCGTTATTTGGCGCTGTTCTGCTCGATGCCGGTGTCGACCGCGCGCGCGAGGTTATCCTCAATCAGTACCAGTCGCTCCTCGAGGGCATGGCAATCGAGGATGCACGCAAGGATGCCAAGACGCGCCTGCAGAAATACGTCCAGTCCCGGAACCATCCGCTGCCGCGCTACGAACTGGTCAGCGAGGAAGGCGAGGATCACGCCCGCCAGTTCACCGTGGAGTGCATACTGGAGCAGCCCGCGCTGAGTCGCCCGGGTGAGGGCAGCAGCCGGCGCAAGGCCGAGCAGCGGGCGGCCAGGTCGGTCCTTGAGGAGCTGGAGTCCCGTGACTGAGTCCCGGTCCACCCGCTGTGGCTACGTGGCCATTGTCGGTCGCCCGAATGTGGGTAAATCGACCCTGCTGAATTACCTGCTCGGTCAGAAGCTCAGTATCACCTCGCGCAAACCGCAGACCACGCGCCACCAGGTGCTGGGAATCAAAACCGAGGGCCCAACGCAGATTATCTTCGTCGACACGCCCGGGCTGCACGCACAGGAGCCCCGGGCGATCAACCGTTTTATGAACAGGGCCGCCAAGAGCGCCATCAGCGACGTCGACCTGATTGTCTTTGTCGTCGATCGCACCGCCTGGACCGCCGAGGATGACATGGTGCTGGAGCAGGTGGAGCGCTCCGGCCTGCCGACCATCCTGGCGGTCAACAAGGTTGATCTTCTCGATGACAAGCAGGCCCTGCTGCCACATCTCGAAGCGCTGGCGGGAAAAATGGATTTTCACGCCATCCTGCCGGTTTCGGCGTTGCGTCGTCACAACATTGATGAGCTCGAGGCGAGGATCGTGGAGTTGCTGCCCGAATCGGTCCACCTGTTCCCCGAGGACCAGATCACCGACCGCAGTCAACGGTTTGTCGCGGCCGAAATCGTGCGGGAGAAGATCATGCGGCAACTGGGCGATGAGCTGCCCTACGCGATGACCGTGGAGATCGAGGATTTCGCCATGGAGGAGGGCATTCTGCACATCAGCGCCGTGATCTTCGTGGAACGCAATGGGCAGAAAAAAATTCTCATCGGCGAAAAGGGCACGCGCCTGCGATCCATCGGTACCGATGCGCGCAAGGACATGGAAAGCCTGTTCGATTGTAAAGTGATGCTGCGATTGTGGGTCAAGGTCAAGTCCGGCTGGTCCGACGACGAGCGGGCCCTGCGCAGCCTGGGGTATTCGGACCCGGTGTAGCACCCATGGAAAACGAACGCGTCTCCCTGCAGCCTGCCTATGTACTCCACTCGCGTCCCTATCGTGATACCAGCGCGCTGGTTGAGGTGTTTACACCTGAGCACGGGCGCCTCACGCTGGTCGCCCGCGGTGCGCGCAGGCGCTCGCGCAAACAGCCTGGCAGCGGGTTGCCGCAGCCGTTCACGCCGTTGTTGGTGTCTTTTGTCGGGCGCACTGACTTGAAAACCCTGACCGGTCGCGAATCGGCGGGCGCGACTGTCGCACTGCGCGGCGAGCGCCTGTACAGCGGGCTTTATGTCAATGAATTATTGGTGCGCCTGCTGCATCGTCACGATCCCCATCCGCGTTTGTTTGCCGCCTATGGTCAGGCGCTGGCCGCACTCGGGGATGTCGCGGTGCCCCTGGATGGAACGCTGCGCCGGTTCGAACTGACGCTCCTGGACGAACTGGGTTACCGCCTGCAACTCGACATCGCAAGCGATGGGGGTCGGTCGGTCTCGCACTACCGGTTCGACAGCGAGCTTGGGCTGGTTGGATGCTCCGGCGCGGATTCGTCCTCGACCGACCGTTATCCTGTGGATCATCTCGTGGCGATGTCGCGCGGTGAGTTCGACGGCGCCGCGCGCCAGTCTGCCAAGCGACTGCTGCGCCAGGCCCTTGCCGTTCACCTGGGTGACCGGCCGCTGCACAGTCGTGCGCTGTTCCAGCAGGCGGTGTTGCCAGTGGCGGACAAGCCCGACAACACGGGACCGGGGCACCGCGCATGATTCGCATCGGCACGGATATCCTGGAGATCACCCGCCTTGAAGCGGTGGTGGAGCGCCAGGGCGAGCGATTCGTCAACCGGATACTCACCCCGGCGGAGCGATCTGAATATGCGGCCAGCGCGACGCCGGTGCGTTTGCTGGCCAAGCGGTTTGCAGCGAAGGAGGCGATCGCCAAGGCGCTGGGTACGGGCATTGGTCGGGGCGTGAGCTGGCAGCACATGCACATCGGGCACGATGCGCTGGGAGCCCCTGTGGTGACCCTGACCGACGGCGCACTGGACCGCGCCCGGGAGCAGGGCACGCCGCTGGTTTCATTGAGCCTGGCCGATGAGCAGCAGTATGTCGTCGCCTTTGCGGTGCTGACCGATTAGCCGCCAGATTAATAGCGGCGAGGTTCTTCCAAGGTGCGTATAATCTGCGATCCACGTTGAGTACCCGCGAAGTCAGAATTCATGCCGGAATATCCCACAATTGAAGCCTGCATCGGCAATACACCGCTGGTGCGATTGCAGCGCCTGCCGGGAGAGACCTCCAACACGGTGCTGGTCAAGCTGGAGGGGAACAACCCGGCCGGGTCGGTCAAGGACAGGCCCGCCCTCAGCATGATCGCGCAGGCCGAGGAGCGCGGCGACATCCGTCCCGGTGACACCCTGATCGAGGCCACCAGCGGCAATACCGGCATCGCACTGGCGATGGCAGCGGCGATCCGCGGCTATCACATGGTGTTGATCATGCCCTCGCACATGAGCCAGGAGCGCAAGCTGGCCATGAGTGCCTACGGCGCCGAACTTATAGAAGTGCCCCAGGCGTCGGGCATGGAAGGCGCGCGCGACCTCGCGCTCGCCATGCAGGCCGAGGGCAAGGGCGTGGTCCTTGACCAGTTCGCGAACCCCGATAACCCGCGCGCGCACCTGGTGGGTACAGGGCCGGAGATCTGGCAGCAGACGGGGGGCACGATCACGCATTTTGTCAGTTCCATGGGGACAACCGGCACCATCATGGGGTGTTCTACCTACCTCAAGCAGCAAAACCCGGACATCCAGATCGTCGGTCTGCAGCCGCTGGAGGGGTCGAGTATTCCGGGTATCCGGCGCTGGCCGGAGGCCTACCTGCCTAGTATCTACGAGGCGCCGCGCGTGGATCGCGTTATCGATATTTCACAGGCGGCCTCCGAGACCATGATGCGACGGCTGGCGAGCGAGGAGGGCATTTTTTGCGGTGTGTCGTCTGGCGGCGCAGTGGCTGCAGCACTCGATCTGTCGCGAGAACTGGAAAACGCTGTGATCGTCGCCATTATCTGCGATCGCGGTGATCGTTACCTCTCTACCGGCGTCTTCGCCGCACCCTGAGACCGGACCAGCTCCTCATGCAGGTCAGGGAACAGTCCTATCTATTGCCCGACGGTGACGTCGACCTCAATCGCTGGTTGGCGTCGCTGCCGCAGGCGCCGGTCGGCGCGGAGCGAGAGCGTCTCCTGGCGGTTTGTGAGCTGCTGCGCAGGACGCAGCAGACGATCCCCAAACAATCCGGTGACGCCCTGCTCGAAACCAATGTGTTTCTCGCCGGCCTGGATATCGCCTGGATCCTCGCCGAATTGCAGGTGGATTCCGACTGTCTCGTCGCCGGCACCCTGTACCGGGCCGTGCGCGAAGAACGCCTGCCCCTGGAGCAGGTGGCCAGCGAGGCCGGCGAGACCGTGGCCCGGTTGATTGAGGGCGTGCTGCAGATGGCGGCCATCGCGCAACTGCCACTGGAAAAAAGCGATCCGGTGCTCGGTCAGGCACAGGGCCAGAAAGACAATATCCGGAAAATGCTGGTCGCCATGGTGGATGACGTGCGCGTCGCCCTGATCAAACTGGCGGAACGCACGGTGGCCATCCGAGCCGTCAAGGACGATGAGGCGCAACGCGCCCGGGTCGGTCAGGAGGTGTTCCACGTGTATGCGCCGCTGGCTCATCGCCTGGGGATAGGACACCTCAAGTGGGAGCTGGAGGATCTCTCTTTCCGGTACATCTATCCCGAAGCCTACCGCAAGATCGCCCGGCTGCTCGATGGCAAACGGCTGGAGCGCGATCAGTTCATCGAACGCGTGAAGAGCGACCTGGGTCGGGTGCTCGACGACGCCGGCCTGGAGTTCGAAATCCAGGGCCGCGCAAAACACATCTACAGCATCTGGCGCAAAATGCAGCACAAGGGTATCGGCTTCTCGCAGGTATACGATATTCGCGCGGTGCGGATACTGGTGCCCGAAGTCCGCGATTGTTACGCGACGCTGGGACTGGTGCACGGGCTGTGGCGCAACATCCCCAATGAGTTCGACGATTATATCGCGAGCCCGAAGGAGAACGGTTACCGCTCGCTGCACACCGCCGTGTTCGGCCCCGAAGGCAAAATTCTCGAAATCCAGATCCGTACGCAGCAGATGCACGACGAGGCAGAGCTGGGTGTCTGTGCGCACTGGCGCTACAAGGGCTCCGATGCGGAGCAATCCATGGCCAGCACTTACGAGGAAAAAATCGCCTGGCTGCGGCAGGTGCTGGACTGGCACGAAGAAACTGGAGATGCCGGCGCCGTTGCGGAACAGTTCAGTTTTGACGTGGCACAGGATCGCATCTACACCTTCACCCCGGAGGGCGACGTGGTCAATCTCGCCAACGGGGCGACGCCACTGGATTTCGCCTATCACGTCCATACCGAAATCGGGCACCGCTGCCGGGGAGCCAAGGTGAACGGGTCCATCGTGCCGCTCACCTACAAACTGAAAACCGGTGAGCGCGTGGAAATCCTCACAAGCAAGGATGTGCGGCCGCGACGGGACTGGTTGCAGCTGGAACTGGGCTACCTCAATACCTCGCGGGCGCGCGCCAAGGTGCAGCACTGGTTTCGGGGGCGGACACGCGAAGAAAATGTCGATGCCGGTAGAAACCTGCTCGACAAGCAGCTGAAACCCTATGAACTGACCAGCCTGGATTACCAGCGCCTGGCAAGAAAGCTGCAGTGTAATTCGGTGGACGACCTGTACTCGGCGCTCGGTTCGGGCGATCTGGGTTCGGGCGCGGTGCTGGCCGCGGTGCAGGGCCTGGTGGGGGAGGGGCCGCGTCCTGTTCCCCTGCGCGGCCCCTCGCTGCCCGGCACCGCAGCCTTGTCAGTAGAGGGCGACAACCGTCCGTCCCATATCGCCGGTTGTTGTCGTCCAGCGGTGGGTGATCGCATCGTGGGGTACCTGACCCGCAAGCGCGGCGTCACGGTGCACCGGTCTGACTGCGCGCGCCTGGAAAAATTGCGTGCTGGCGGCGAGCAGAACTTCGTG
>CAYGOX010000051.1:2265-7789 GCA_964351485.1 uncultured Halioglobus sp. | reverse complement strand
TTCGACCGACCTGGCCTGCTACGCGACATCACGCAACTGTTTGCGGAGGCCGATATCAACGTGCTGCAGGTCAATACGCTCACGCGCCGCGACGATGGTACCGCCACAATGCACCTGAAGATGGAGGTGCCCGGTGAACGCATCCTGGCGCCGGTCCTTGGCCAGGTGGAAAGGCTGGACAGTGTGGTATCGGCCTATCGTCGTCAGGGAGAGTGAGTTTGGCTGATCCGCGTTATACGCTGACGGACCTGTTACGTGTCATGGAGCGCCTGCGCGATCCAGAGCAGGGCTGTCCCTGGGACCTGGAGCAGGATTTCGACAGCATCGTCCCGTCCACGCTTGAAGAGTGTTATGAGCTGGCTGCCGCAATCGCCGCCAGGGACTACGCCCACGTCGAAGACGAACTGGGCGATGTGCTTTTCCAGGTCATCTTCTACAGTCAGCTCGGGCGCGAGCGCGACTTGTTCGATTTTCACAGCGTGCTCCATGGTCTGGTGGAAAAACTGCTGCGTCGCCATCCACATGTGTTTGCCGGTGGCGCGATAGAGGGGCGCGCCGATGATCGCACGACCCGCGAGCAGGTCGGTGAAAGCTGGGAGCAGATAAAGGCCGCCGAGCGAGCAGGGCGCCAGCTCAAGGGTGCGCTGGCAGATGTGCCGCTGGCGCTGCCGGCGCTGACGCGCGCGCAGAAGCTGCAAAAACGCGCTGCGAGGGTAGGGTTTGACTGGTCCGAAATCGATGGTGTGTTGGCGAAAATCGAAGAGGAGATCGGCGAGTTGCGCGAGGCTGTCCGCGAAGGCAGCCAGAACCGGGTGGGCGAGGAAGTGGGCGATGTCCTGTTCAGTTGTGTCAATCTTTCGCGTCACCTGTCGCTGGACGCCGAGGCTGTGCTGCGGGCCGCTTCGGGCAGGTTCGAAGAGCGCTTTAACCTGATGGAAACACTGGCTCGTCGCCAGGGCAGCGTTTTAAGTGCCCTTGCGCCGGAGCAACTCGATGCGCTGTGGCGTGAAGCGAAGGCCATCCTGGCCCAGGATGGCCATGAAAAGACCCATCCGGCTGCGTGATAGCCACTCTTGTAAGAGCTATTCGCGCTGTGTATCGTTAGCGCCCTTCATTTGTGGTGCAGGCCCGTATTGCGGCACCAGCCAAACCTGACACTCCAGCTTCATACTTTTCTTGAGGAACTAGTCACATGCGATTGATTTTATTGGGTGCCCCCGGTGCGGGGAAAGGTACTCAGGCACAGTTCATCTGTGAGCGATACGGTATTCCCCAGATTTCCACGGGCGATATGCTGCGCGCCGCAGTCAAAGCAGAAACCCAGCTGGGTCTTGCTGCCAAAGAAGTAATGGATGCCGGCGGGCTGGTGTCGGACGACATTATCATTGGGCTGGTAAAAGAGCGTATTACCGAAGACGACTGCGCCAACGGTTTTCTGTTTGACGGCTTTCCCCGGACGATTCCCCAGGCGCAGGCGATGGTCGATGCGGGTGTAGCGATCGATCACGTGGTTGAAATCGCAGTGGCCGACGACGAAATTGTGACCCGCTTGAGTGGGCGTCGCGTGCATCCCGGCTCCGGTCGTGTGTACCACGTGAAATACAATCCGCCACAGCGCGAAGGCCTGGATGATGAAACCGGCGAAGCGTTGGTGCAGCGAGATGACGACACGGAAGAAACCGTTCGCAAACGTTTGCAGGTTTATGCAGAGCAAACCCGCCCGCTGATTGATTTTTACAGTTCGATGGAGGGCGACAGTGCGCCCGGTTACCATCGTATCGATGGTGTGGGCAGTGTTGAAAATATTCGGGATGCGGTGTTTGCATCGCTCGATGCAGGCTAAAAAACTTTCGCTACAAAAAAGGAGTCGCATGCGACTCCTTTTTTTTTGCGAGTACAGTCGCAAAAATATGTTTTGCATTTGTGCATTTTTTCTGGTTGCTGAAGTATTGTATCTGTACACCATTGTTGATAGTGTCATCGAAGCGGTACCCTAATAATTAGTTTGGAGATTTGCGTAATGGCAACTGCAAAGAAAAAGGCAACGAAGAAGCGTGCAAAACCCGCGGCTCGAAAGGCCCCGGCAAAGCGCAAAGTCGCAGCGAAAAAGGTGAAGCGTAAAGCACCTGCCAAGCGCGGCGCAGCGAAAAAAACTGCGGCGAAAAAAGCAGCCCCCAAGGCAGCGCCCCAGTCGCCTGCAGTAGCCAAAGCCAGTTCTGCGCTTGCAACGGTTACCAAAGCCGTTGAAGCGGAAAAGAAAAAACTCGCAACCGCGAGACGGAAAGCCAAGTCGGCGCGCAACGCCGCGGCAAAGAAGGGTACCGCTGCCAACAAGCGTGCGGCCAAGTCCGCATCAACCGCTGCTTCGCGCGTGTCGGCCAAGCTGAAAACACTGCGCGCCCGCGCTGCTGCAGCCAAGGATCGTCTGGCAAAGGCAACTGAAACCGCCAAGCTGAAAGCGCAGAAGCTTGCCGCACAGGAAAAAGTGGCCGCCAAGAAGGCACAGCTTGCTGCGCAGGCTGAAGCGGACAAAATCGCCGCTATGGCAAAGCAGGCTGCCAAGTGGAGCAAGGCGCGTGCAGCAGCAGACGCGAAGAAACTGGCTGCGCTTGAGCGCAAACTTGCCAAGCAATTGGCGGCAGCCGAGCGCAAGGCAGCTGCCAAGGCGCGCGCCGCCGAGCGCAAGGCTGAGGCCAAGCTGAGAGCAGCCGCGAAGAAAGCGGCAGCCAAGGTCAAGAAGGCGACCAAGGCCAAGCCGAAGAAGAAGGCAGCGGCCAAGAAAAAAGCCGCTACCAAGCGCAAGCCAGCGAAAAAGGCCGCATCCAAGGCCAAGGCAAAAGCCAAGCCAAAGGCGAAAGCCAAGCCCAAAGCAAAAGCAAAGCCTAAGGCGAAAGCCAAGCCCAAGGCCAAGAAAAAGGTGAAGGCGAAGGCAAAGCGTAAAGCGCGCCGTTAGACGATCATCAGACGTACAGGAAACCCGTGGCAGTCAAAGCTGTCACGGGTTTTTTGCTTTCAGGAGGAGGGTGTTTGCCCACCTGTGTCCGGGCCATGATTGAGATTGGTGAAGGCGTCCTGTGCGTGCTCAAAGTCGACCGCCAGTGTTTCAAGGGTGGCGTACCATCCCCTGACAGAGCGGCCGCCGCCGTCCAGGTAGGCTGTGCAGCTGACGAGGAGGTCACGACGAAGTACGGCACACAGGTAGTGGTCGCGAGTGCCGTCGCGCGCAAATGCAACCTGGTGGGGCGAATCTGTCGCCAGCAGCGGCGTCAGGAGGCGATTGACGAGATCGAGGGGTAATCGCGGCGTGTCACACGCGCAGACCGCGAAAAACGGGGTCTTGATCGCAGGAGCGGCGCTTTCGATACCGGCGAGTGGGCCTTGATAGTCGCTGCGGGTATCCTGCACCGTTTGCGCCAGCTGGCTGTAGGTTGCGACGTTCCGGTTGCAGCTGATCAGCACGCTGCCAACCTGAGGTGCCAGTCGCGCCAGCACATGCGCAATCAATGGCTTATCGCGCCACTGGATCAGGCCTTTGTCGGCACCCTGGACGCGGCGGCCCGCCCCGCCCGCAAGTACCAGCCCCGTGACGAGCGCCGATGTGTCCCCGACTTCTGCGCCCGGGTTATCTGCGCGATTGTGCATTTCTGAGTCCTGTATGGCTGTGTCATAATTATACCTGCGGTGCGCAATTAACTATCCAATAACGTCACCGGTTATCCATCAGACGATCAAGTGAGGGGCATGTCAGCGATCCTGGCCATCGAGACTTCGACGGACGCGTGCTCCGTTGCCCTGCTGCGTGACGGCGTAATGACCGAGCGCCATGTTGTCCAGCCGCGACGGCACAACCAGCTGCTGTTTCCCTTGTTGCGCGAGGTGCTTGAATCCGCCCGGATGGTGCCTGACGATCTCGACGCAATTGCTTACGGTGAAGGCCCCGGGTCTTTTACCGGTTTGCGCATAGCGGCCAGCGCCGTGCAGGGGCTCTGTTACGCCTCCGGCATTCCCGCCATCGGGGTGTCAACGCTGGCGGCACAGGCCCAGCGGGCTCTGCGTGAAGCAGTGATAGATGAGAGTGCCACCGTGCTCTGTGTAATCGATGCAAGAATTGGCGAAGTGTACGCGGCCGTTTACCGGTTTGAGTCGGGTGTCGCCACGCTGGCCGAGGGGCCCTGGGCCTGTGCACCGGGCGATTTACCCTGCGCACTGGATGCGCCGTTTGTCTGTGTCGGGGATGGTGCGCACTTTGTCGATGACTTCCCGGACAGCGTGCGCGATCAATGTGTGGCGCATTATCCCGATCTGACGCCCAGTGCCTGCGATGTGGCCACCCTGGCCAGCCTGGTGCTGGCGCAGGGCGCGACGACGGCAGCCGTGGATGTGCAGCCCGTTTATGTACGGGATGAAATAGGGTGGAAAAAACTGGCCGAGCAGGGGCGTAGCGCGTGATCGATCTTTACCAGGCTATTCTGTTGGCCCTGTTACAGGGTTTTACCGAATTTCTCCCGATTTCCAGTTCGGCGCACCTCGTTATCCCGTCGCTATTGCTGGACTGGCCCGACCAGGGGCTGGTCTTTGACGTCGCCGTTCACGTGGGCACGCTGGCAGCGGTCCTCCTGTATTACCGCAACGATCTGATTCAGATGGCCCGCGCCTGGTTTGGCTCGTTCGGCAGTGCCGGCCCCACGCAGGATAGCCGCCTGGTCTGGTACCTGCTCTGGGCGACGATTCCCGCGGGCCTGGTCGGCTTGTTCGGCGGTGACTTTATTGAGGCAAATCTGCGCAGCCTGCCGGTGATTGCGACCACGACCCTGGTCTTCGGGTTGTTGCTGGGCATGTCGCAGCGCCATGCGAACCGGGCGGGGCATTCCGCCGGTGAAGCCCTGACGCTGCCGATCGCGCTGGCAATTGGCTTTGCCCAGGCGCTGGCGCCGATACCGGGTGTTTCGCGCTCGGGAATTACCATTACGGCCGGACTGTACCTCGGGCTGAGCCGCCAGGCGGCCGCCCGATTTTCGTTTTTGCTATCCATCCCCATCATTGCCAGCGCCGGGGCCTTACACCTCGCCGAGTTAATTGGCGGCGCGCAGCCCGTGGACTGGCGCGCGATTATTGTTGGGACGATCGTCTCGGGTGTGACAGCCTATCTTTGTATCGCCGCCTTCCTGAAGTTGCTGGATCGGGTGGGTTTGATGCCGTTTGTTTATTACCGGATTGCGTTGGCTGTTTTGCTGTACGCTGTCTGGCTCGGGGTCGCCTGATAATGGCGCCCCTTCTGTTATTGAGGGAGATACCCGGTGGACCAGTCTGCTTTCAACACCGCTTTTTGTGAGTTTCTCGCCGAGGCGACAACGCCGTATCACGCCGTTACCGCACTCGCCCGTCGTCTGGACAAGGCCGGATTCAGCGCGCTGGAGGAGGGCACGGCCTGGTCCCTCCAGCCCGGCGGCAAGTACTACGTGGTTCGCAACGATGGCGCAATCTGCGCTTTTGTTGTGGGTTCGGATTCGCCTCCATCCGAGGG
>CAYGOX010000051.1:0-2238 GCA_964351485.1 uncultured Halioglobus sp. | reverse complement strand
CCCTGCCTGATGGTCAAGCCCGTGCCTGAAGTCCGCCGCAAGGGGTATTTCCAGTTGGGTGTCGAAGTCTACGGCGGCGTATTGCTCAACCCCTGGTTTGACCGGGATCTGTCACTGGCCGGTCGGGTGAGTTTCGAGCGCACCGATGGCTCGCTGGGTTCAGCGCTGATCGATTTTCGGCGCGCCGTCGCGACGATACCGAGCCTGGCAATCCACCTTGATCGGGAGGCCAACGCCTCGCGCAGTATCAATGCTCAGAAGGATATCCTCCCCCTGCTGGCCATGTTCGAAAAGGACGACAGCCGGGATTTCAGGGCAGTGCTGCTCGAGCAATTGCGCAGCGAACATCCCGCTCAAGGCGCCAGCCGGGTGCTGGATTACGAACTGTCGTTCTACGATACGCAGCCGGCCGCCATTGTTGGCCTGGAAGAGGATTTTATCGCGTCGGCTCGACTGGACAATTTGCTCAGTTGCTTTGTCGGCGTCGAATCGCTGATACGCAGCAAGACCACGCAGAGTGCGCTGCTGATCTGCAACGATCACGAGGAAGTCGGGAGCAACTCCATATCGGGCGCCAACGGTCCGTTCCTGCGCGACGTGCTCGAGCGGCTGGTGCCGGATGCACAGCAGTACGCGGCCATGGTGGATCGCTCGATGATGATCTCCGCCGATAACGCCCACGGCCTGCATCCCAATTTTGCCGATCGCCACGACGATAACCATGGGCCGATTCTGAACCAGGGGCCTGTCATCAAGGTCAATGCAAACCAGCGCTATGCCAGCAACAGCCAGACGAGCAGCCTGTTCCGGGTGCTGGCGGAGCAGTCAGGTGTGGAGGTGCAGTCCTTCGTGGTGCGTACGGATATGGCCTGCGGTAGCACCATTGGGCCGATCACTGCGGCGGCGACAGGCGTGCGAACGCTCGATATCGGGGTGCCGACCTTCGGCATGCACTCGATTCGCGAACTGGCAGGTGCTGCGGACGCATTCAACCTGGCCACCGTGCTGACCCGCTACTACCAGTACTCCGGTGATCTGCGCGCCGCCTGACGCGCTGCGGTGAAGCGGGTACTGCTGCTGTCAGCCTACGAGGCGCGCAGCCACCAGCACTGGGCGGCGGCGCTCCAGTCGATGTTTCCGGAGTGGGACTGGACCGTACTGGCGTTGCCCGCACGGCACTTCAACTGGCGAGTGCGCGGAAATCCGCTGTACTGGTCCCGTGCCCAGCGGCATGTGCTGGAACAGTCATACGATGTGGTGCTTGCCACTTCACTGGTGGACCTTGCGACTTTACGCGGCCTCGTGCCGAAACTGAACGCAGCGTTGTCCTGCGTGTATTTTCACGAAAACCAGTTTGCCTACCCATCCAGTGCTCACCAGTCGGATTCGTTGGAAGCCACGATGGTCAGTCTCTACAGCGCGCTTGCAGTCGACCGCGTACTGTTCAATTCGCAGTTCAATCGCGATTCCTTCCTGGAAGGGCTGGGTGAATTGTTGAACAAACTCCCCGATTATGTTCCCCCGGGAGTCGCCCACGAAATTGCGGAAAAGGCGGTTGTACTACCGGTACCGATTGCGCCGCCTCCGCACGTTGATCACAGTGCGTGGCCCGGAGGCGCCGGCAGAGACAGTAACGTGGCCAGGCTTGCCTGGCTTGGGCGTTTTGAATACGACAAGGGTCCGGACGGGCTGTTTGAAACGCTCAAAGCGCTGGAGCAGGACGGCTTCGACTACGAACTGGCGGTAGTTGGGCAGCAGTTCAGGCGTCTGCCGCCTGCGATGGAGGCAATTCGTTCGCAGTTCAGTCATCGCGTCGTACAGCTTGGCTATATCGACGACCCGATGCGGTACCGCGCGCTGACAGGTTCGGCCGATATCGCGCTGTCGACCGCACTCCACGAATTCCAGGGCCTGGCGATACTCGAGGCCGTCGCGGCGGGGGCTACACCCTGCGTGCCGGACCGGCAGGCGTATCCCGAAATCTTCGGCCCGGCCTACCGGTACCCGGTGTCGGCCTCTGACCCGGCAGCCGAAGGGCAGGCCGCGGCAAAAAAGATTCAGGCCCTGTTTCAGGCCCGTCGATCCGGGACAGTGGAGCAGCCGGATGTGTCCGGGTTCTACACGAGCAACCTTTGCGAATCCTACCGGGCGGCCCTGGGGAGTTAGGTGGCCGTCCAGGCTCGTCGGCGGATTGGATGCCGCGCACCATTACCAGCATGATTGCGCCTTTTCTCGCAG
>CAYGOX010000050.1:10642-15256 GCA_964351485.1 uncultured Halioglobus sp. | reverse complement strand
ACGATAACACGACGGCGGAACGCTTGTTGCGAGAGATGTTTGAAGAGGCGCCTACGACAGCGAATATGCTTGCACTGGCAGCTCACCGTGAGGCGACAGGTGGACGCTCACGCGCGATTGCGCTGTTGGATCACTGGCTTGATGATCATCCGGGCGATACCAAGGCGCGCGAACAACTGGCTAGCTTGCACAGCAGCAATGGAGACCTGGACAAGGTCATCAAACAGTATCGCGAAATCATCGACCTGGATGACAGGAACGTGGTCGCCCTGAACAACCTGGCCTGGTACCTGCTGGAAGACGACCCCAAGGACAGCCTTGAGCTCGCGCAGCAGGCTTATTCACTTGCCGGCGATTCGGTTTCCGTAATGGATACACTGGCCCTGGCCCTGCTCAGGAATGACCGCGTACCCGAAGCGCGTCGCATCCTGGAGAGAGTGCTGGAGGCGGCGCCGGGCAACCCGGATATCCTGGTACACGAGGCGCAGATCCTGGTGGCGGAGGGTGATGCTCCTGCAGCCATTCGCACACTGGAAAAGGCGCTGGCCGCACGCGCGCAGTTCGCGGAGCGAGAGAAAGCGCAGGCTCTGCTGAACGACCTGAAAGCCGGCGGTTAGCTCAGGTCTTCAGCCCGAGCTTTTCCAGCAGGCTATAGAGCGTCGGGCGTGTGATGCCCAGAACGTGCGCAGCGTCGGTAATGTTCTGGTTGCAGTGATTCATGGCGCGCATGACAGCGCGCCTGTCTGCCTCTTCCCGCACTTCTTTCAGGTTCAGGGGCATGGGTTCTTCGTCGCTTTCACCCAGCTCCATGTCCTCGCAGCTGATCCGGGTACCATCGGCCATGATAACACCGCGTTTCACGCGGCTTTCCAGCTCGCGGACGTTGCCGGGCCACTCGTAGGCTTCCATCGCGGCGATGGCTTCGGGCGAGAAATCCTTGACTGAGCTGTTGTACTCAGCGCTCAGCTGATGCAGGAATGATTTAGCCAGCAGCAGCGTGTCGCCCTCGCGGTCCTTCAATGGCGGGATTTCCAGTACGATTTCACTGATGCGGTAGTACAGGTCCTCCCGAAACTGCCCGCGTTCGACCATTGCGGGCAGGTTTTGGTGCGTCGCGCAGAGGATACGTACATCCACCGGGATTTCCTTGCGCCCGCCAATACGCTCTACCACGCGTTCCTGCAGGAAACGCAGAAGCTTGGCCTGCAGTTCCATGGGCAGATCCCCGATCTCGTCGAGAAACAGTGTGCCCTCGTGCGCGTACTCAATCTTGCCGGGCGTTTGTTTCGCCGCGCCGGTGAACGCGCCTTTCTCATAGCCGAACAGTTCGCTTTCCAGCAGGTTTTCGGGAATGGCGGCACAGTTGATGGCGATCATCGGCTTGTCGGCGCGCGGGCTCAGGTCGTGCAGTGCCTGAGCGCAGCGCTCTTTGCCGGTTCCACTCGCTCCCAGGAGCAGGGGGGTGATATCCGAGGGTGCAATTTTTTCGATCGTACGACAGACTTTCAGCATCTGCGGGCTGGCAGTGATGATGCCGCGCAGCGGCATGTTCTGGTCGTTCTTCTGCAGACGTTTGTTTTCACGCTCGAGTTCGTACACATGCTGTGCGCGGTCGACCAGCAGTGCCAGCAGCTCTGGATCGGCCGGCTTCTGGTGAAAATCATAGGCACCCAGGGCGATTGCCTTGACGGCGTTGGCGCGTTCGCTGTCGCCGGTGACGACGATCACTTTTGTCTCCGGCGCCAGAGCGAGAATTTCCTTCAGCGTCGCCATGCCCTCGGTGACGCCGCCAGGATCCGGAGGCAGTCCCAGGTCCAGTAGTACGACACCGGGCTGGACGCGCCGCAGCTGGTTGATGGCCTCCGCGCGCTCGTCAGCGATAGTTACCTCGTAGCCGTCAAAGGCCCAGCGCAATTGGCTTTGCAGGCCCTTGTCATCCTCGACAACCAGGAGGTTCTTGGTTTCGTTTTTCACGTCAATCTGCCTTTTTCCAGATAGCTCTAATCAGTGTGTAGTGTCCGGTGCCGTCTTCAGTGTACTGTCATTTCCTGGTGCGGGATCATTACGCTGAACAGGGAGCCCTCGCCGGGTGTGCTCGATACGTTGATGTCGCCACCGATGCTGCGAATGAAATCCCGGCTCTCGAAGACCCCGATCCCCATGCCGGTCAGACCCTTGGTTGAGTCAAACGGCTTGAACAGGCGGTGGCGGATGAAGTCCTCATCCATGCCGACTCCGCTGTCCTCGATCTCTATCAACGATTGTCCCGACTGCGGTACAAGTCGCACAGTAATCTCGCCGTCCTTGGGCGTGGCCTCCTGGGCGTTCTGGATCAGGTGTCCGAACACCGTGCGCAGTTTGTCGCGATCGCAGTTGAGTTTGATGCCGGTAATGTCCCGGGATGAGTCGAACCGCGGGGCGGGCTCTCGCAGCTGGCACTCTGTGACAACCTCGTCGAGCAATTTGCCCAGATCGAACTCCTGCTGGTCAGTCTGGTCCGCGCCGCTGCGCAACTGGGCCATCAGTTTACTCATCCGGGTCACCGAATTGTTGACCGTATCGACCATGTCGTCGATAAACTCGGGGTTGTGTTTGTGTTTTTGCGCGTTTGCGACCATCAGTGAGAGTTGAGCGAGAATATTCTTGAGATCGTGGATGACATAAGCCGACAGGCGGTTGAATGCCTCGAACTGTCTTGACTCGACCAGCGCCTGGTCTGCCTGGTACTGGGCGAGGTGCGTGGCGGCCTGCCGGCCGGCGACCTTGAGCAGATCGCGATCCTCCCAGTTCAGGTCGACTGAAAACTCGGATTCCTTCAACAGCACAATCCCCTGCAACTGGTCGCCGAACAACAGGGGAATCAATAGCCGTGCGCGCGGAATCTCTGCCACGGCGGCCGGCATTTCCAGGTTGCGGTAAAAGTCCGGGGCCCGGCGCCATTCCTGTAAATCAATGATCCACTCGTGCTGCTCCAGCCACGCGGGTAACTGGCCCAGGTTGAGGTCTGCGCCCGGGTGCGGCATTTCCCAGTGCGCGGCGACGGCGAATCTGTCGCCGTCGATTTTGCTCCAGAGAATTCCGGCTGGGCTTTTGGCCAGGTTGGCCACCGCACGGGTGATGTTCTCGGGAACATCGCGCGTTCCACTGGCCAGGGTTTTGGTGAACTGCAACCATTCAAGGCGATAGTCGTACTTGTAGCTGAAGAAGTTCTTGCTGAGCCAGACGCGCGCCCGGGCGCGGATCTGGCCCGAAAACAGCAGAACTACCAGGGTAAGTCCGGCAGCGCAGAGGAACGCCACCTGTAATACGCCCCCCCAGTTGCCGCCGAGGTAGCGGATGAAATAGGCGGCCAGCGCCATCGTGATGAGATAGATGCCCGAGGCCATCAACGTGAGCGAGTGAAAGGCCACGTGGCGTGACAGGTAGACACCCCGGTTGGCGGCGGGTTCTTCCGGCTTTCCCCGGCCCAGGCTGATCGCCATCAAAACTGCGGCCATCGTCGTCACAATGCCGCGCGCCTGCCAGAGCGTTCTGTCGAGGTGACGAAACAGCAGGGCCTCGGCGTTCATGAAAAAGTCGTAGGCAAAAATGATCCCGAGGCCGACGCACAGGTGCTTGGTCGCCCACAATTCTGACTCGTTGCTGTTGCGGAAGAACTGCTCCAGGAGCAGCAGCCCGACAATGGACATGGCGAGCCACGATCCGAAGATGACGTAGGACGAGAAGTCGTACACCGGCGCGATATATTCGACCAGTGGCTCGGCGGCGACGATGGTGACGAGAAGGGCGCCGTAGATGAGCGCAAACAGCCGGGGCCAGTAATCGGAGGTCAGGAAATGGTCGGTTCCCTGCAGGCGCAACGCCATCAGTTTGGCCAGGACAAAAGTCCAGGCGGCGTTACGCAGTACCTCGGTCACCTGCATGAGCACGATCTGCGGCTCCGGCGCCACGCTCGACAGCGTTACCACCCCGGCCCAGATCGCTGTCAGCACACTGGCGTGCAGAATCGGTATGCCCAGCGTGTTGCGTCGCGTGATGAACGCGAGGATAACCAGCATGATGTAGGCGAGCAGGGCGATGCCGTAGCTGTACAAGCCGATATCGGTGAGAATGCTGCCCTGGGACTGTAGTTCGAAACTGTCCAAATCGTGTACCAAGTCACGTTCCGCCATAGCAGCGGATATGGAGAAACACTATACTCTGTCCCGGTTAGTGTAAATGCCGTCAAGAAATAAGTGGGATGCGCTGCACATAATAACGGCCGCCAAAAACAGCGAATTCCAGGCGTCTCCCGAAACCGGTTTTCAGGCAACCCGCCAGGCCTTACAGAGGGGCTAAAGCAAACAGATGTCCGCCTACGAGACATTGAAAACACAGCTGCGATCTTCGCCGCGACGGTGGGCCGTGACCGGTGCTGCCGGGTTTATCGGGTCGCACCTGGTTGAGACGTTGTTAGGGCTCGACCAGCAGGTGGTAGCCCTGGATAACTTTGCCACAGGTAAGGCAGCGAACCTGGAAGCAGTTCGCGGACTCGTCAGTGAAGACCAGTGGCAGCGCTTCGAATTCATCGAAGGTGATATCTGCGACATCGCCGCCTGTCAGGCGGTGTGCAAG
>CAYGOX010000050.1:0-10632 GCA_964351485.1 uncultured Halioglobus sp. | reverse complement strand
AGGATGCCGATTACGTTCTGCATCAGGCGGCGCTGGGAAGTGTGCCGCGTTCGCTGGCCGATCCGGTCGCGACCAATCGCGCCAACGTGGATGGGTTTCTGAACATGCTGCTGGCGGCCCGCGACGCAGACGTGTCGCGTTTCGTGTACGCGGCTTCCTCCTCGACCTACGGTGATCACCCGGGACTGCCCAAGGTCGAGGATCGCATTGGCAAGCCGTTGTCTCCCTACGCGGTGACCAAGTATGTGAATGAGTTGTACGCGGATGTCTTCGCGCGTGCTTACGGTATCGAGACTATCGGTCTGCGATATTTCAATGTCTTTGGACCGCGGCAGGATCCCGAGGGCGCCTATGCCGCGGTGATTCCCCGATGGTTCGAAACCCTGCGACAGCACCAGTCTCCGAGGATCAACGGCGATGGTGAAACGTCGCGGGATTTTTGCTTTATCGACAATACCGTTCAGGCCAATCTGCTCGCGGCGACCGCGCAGGGTGACGAAGCGGTGAACCAGGTATACAACGTCGCTGTCGGTGGTCGCACAACGCTCAACGAGCTGTTCACGGCGATTCGGTCTTTGCTTGCCGAAAGCGACAGCGATGTCGGTGCGATTGAAGCCCAGTATGGCGATTTCAGAGAAGGCGATGTACGGCATTCGCAGGCCGATACCGGCAAGGCGCAGGAACTCCTCGGTTACGTACCGACACACACAGTATCAGCCGGTCTGGCGGTGACCTGTGACTGGTTCTGTGCGCTCAACAATAGGGATGAATGAACAATGAGTGATTTTGGCGCGATCGCAATTGTCGGACTGGGTTACGTGGGGCTGCCACTGGCGGTGGCCTTTGGCCGTCAGTTTCGCACCATTGGACTTGACCTGAACGAAGAGAAGCTGGCGCATTATCGCGCAGGTAACGATCCCAGTGGGGAGGTCGAGTCGGCGCAACTGGCCGAGGCTACGCAGCTGGAATTTACCAGCGACGCCAGCGCCCTGGCGGACGCCGACGTGGTGATTGTTGTGGTGCCGACCCCGATCGACAGCGCGCGTCGTCCGGATCTGTCCCCACTACAGGGTGCCTGTCGTGCTGTTGGCAAGCACTTGAAGGATGGTGCGACCGTTATTTTCGAGTCCACGGTTTACCCTGGATGCACAGAGGAAGTTTGTGTGCCGTTGCTCGAAGAGCACTCCGGGCTGCCCTGGGCTGGTCGCGACGGTAAACACGGTGGCAAGGGGTTTTATGTCGGCTACTCACCCGAGCGGATTAACCCGGGCGATAAAGAGCACCGGCTGGAGACCATCACCAAGGTTGTTTCGGGTGATACCCCCGAGAGCCTGGCGAACATTGCCGCACTGTACGAATCCGTCGTTCATGCGGGCACTCACCGCGCTGCGAGCATCAAGGTCGCGGAAGCAGCGAAGGTTATCGAAAACACCCAGCGAGATCTGAATATCGCCCTGATGAACGAGTTATCGCTCATCTTCGATCGCCTTGATATCGACACGCTGGATGTCCTTGAGGCCGCTGGCACGAAGTGGAACTTCCTTCCGTTCCGCCCGGGTCTCGTCGGGGGGCATTGTATCGGTGTCGATCCCTATTACCTGACCTACAAGGCTGAAGCGGTGGGTCATCATCCCCAGGTGATTCTTGCCGGACGCAAAACCAATGACACGATGGGCAAGTTTATCGCCGAGCAGACTGTGAAGCGGTTGGTTCGCGAGGGCCACCGTGTTGCCGGTGCCAGGATCGGCGTGCTCGGTCTGACCTTCAAGGAAAACTGTCCTGACCTGCGCAATTCAAAGGTTGTCGATATCATCGGTGAACTCAAAGAGTACTGCTGTGATGTCCTGGTGCATGACCCACTGGCTGATGGTGAGGAGGCGGTAGAGGAGTACGGGATAACCCTGTGTGGCACAAGTGACCTGCGCGACTGTCAGGCCATTATCCTCGCGGTGCCGCATACCCAGTACCTGCAACTGTCGATGCAGGATTTCGCCGGCATGCTTGATGATCGGGGGACGCTGGTCGATATCAAGTCAGTGCTCGACCGGTCGGAACTTGAGTCGGCAGGTATTCGTTACTGGCGACTCTGATCCAGCGCGCGACACTCAGGGGCGTTACCCCTGTGTCGCGTTTCTGATTTCTTCATCGGGCGATTCGCCCGCCTTGTCGAAGTGATTCATCCAGGCCTTGCGCGCGAGATGCGGTAGCAGCAGGTAGAGCGGCATGCGCAGGTAGTGCGATCGGATGTACAGAAGGTACAGCGCCAGGCCCGTGTAGGGCAGCCTGCAGGCCTGGTGGTCGGGTCTGAAGGCGCGTCGAAAAAGGAAGTCCATCACCGGTTTGCGCAGTCGCGCTCCGCGAGTGGCGACGCTGTCCACGACCTCCTGTGGCAGCGGGGTCTCGAATACCTGCTGGACGTAGACCAGTGCGTGAAACAGCGGCCCCCTCAGATCCAGAGCGTCCGCCCGACGGCCCAATACCTCCCAGAAATTGTCCATCCGGTTGGGAAAATCCCTGAGCATCCTGTCGAGGTCCCAGAGGTCCCGAAGGCCGTGGTGGAACTCGCCCTCGTGGAACAGGTGTGTGGCGCTGTGTATCACCATGTCGGGAAGCGATAGGGAGTAAATGCCCGGTTGGATTTCCATTGCATCGGCAAACAGCAATTCGGCGTTCACGTCGTTGGCCGTGGTCGGTGGCATGATGTTGTGATGCACATCCAGAGTGGTGCCGCGCCGCGAGTGCGTCATGGGCGGGATTTCATGGCCCCAGCGCCGATAGTACTGCTCGTTGTAGGAGTCTACGTAGCTGCTTTCCCAGCCCGAGGCATTCAGTGCGCGTTCAATTGCGTCGATGTGTGCATGCGGGACCAGGATGTCCACGTCGGTCACGAGCCGGCCCCGACCGACTGGGAGTCCGGCCATAATGTATGCCGCGCCCTTGAGTAGCAGGAGGCGTTCCCCGTTTGCCGCCAGTGTCTGGCCAATTTGCTTGCACTCGTACTGGAGGTCACGTACCTGTTTCTCGCCGATGAGTACGGCCGAATCAAAATGTCGACGAACCGCGGGTTCAAGTGTTTCCAGAATGCCCATCTCTTGCAGACGACTGGCCAGTGAGGCGAGTAACCGCGCGCTGCGTGCCTGCGAAATCAATAACTGCATGTCCCCCGGGCCCAGCGAGGCGACTTCCTGTGGGCTGAGAAGGCAGCGTCTGAGCAGGAAATCCCGGGTCATTGTCCGCCTCGCGTCAGGGCTTCGATGGCCTCGATCGCCCAGTCCAGGTCATGGTAGAAAAGGTCGTAACACGAGGCAGTGTCGACCAGCGTGCGCATGGCCTCGAAGCCGGTTTCACACATCAGGCTGTAATTGAAAGAGTGGTATGCCGCCAGCAGAAAGCTTTCGGTTTTCCGTCGGGGTACCAGCCTTTGTGGCTGCTCCTTGCTATAGGTGGGAAATACCAGGGCGCTGACAGGCAGTGCGCCGCTCGAGTGGCTGTCTGGCGTGAGGTCCGCTTTCATATGGGCCACGACGCCCTTGTGTGTTTCGCGGCTGACAGGGCCCAGCACTGCCCCGGTAGCAAATGCGCGGATTACGTCGATGCTCTCGTTTTTGAGGCTTACCGGACGGCAGATGGGGACAACGCGGGTTGTACCCGGCGGGATCATGGCATGTTCGTCTGAGAGGATGCGCCAGCCCGACAGTCCCAGCGCTGCACACAAAGTGCTTTTCCCGGCACCCGGCACGCCGGGCATGATGATGGCCTGGTCGTCTTTTGCCACGACGGCGGCGTGCAGTTTCAGGTATTCATTGGTGTGGAGTGAGACGCACCAGTTCATTCCCCACTCCAGGAAGGCATAGGCTTGACCGTCCGGAATAGGGTCGAAGGGGCTTTGCCCGTCGAGAAGAAATTCGGCCTCGGCGCGGGCCCGTTGCCAGACGCTGCGCGCTTCAAGCGCCACGCTGTAGTCAACAAACGCCCCATCATCGACAAGGGGGAAGTCGCGGTACAGCGTGCGCAGGCCCTCGCTGACGTCGCCGAGATTGCTGCGAATGCCATACCCGTAGGGGCCGACGCGCAAATTCAGTGCCCCATGCCGCAGTCGCCTGCGGAATTCGCTGTCCGATAATTCCCCGAGCGTTGTCATTGCGGGCGAGCGATATCCAGAAGGCGCAAATCCTCGAGTACGCCCTCGAGCAGCCTGCTCGTGTCGACATCTTCACCGTCCAGCAGCGGCGCTATTCTCTCAACAAGCGCGTCCTGGCTGACCGGTGACTTGCGTATCTCCTCAATCACGAAGGCCGCAAGATCGGTGAGTAGGTGGGTGTCACCCGAGGCAGTATCGAAGTAGATAACGGTCTCTTCGCCAGGATCGTAAACAAGTCCTGACGATTCAATGTGCCACAGCATCTTGAGTAGCTCGCAACCGGGTGAGGGAGGGATTATTTCAGATGGATCGGACAGAGGCTACAGGAACAATGCCAGCGCCGGGCCTGGGCCCGGCGGAATGCCGCGTGAAGTGATCGGTCAGGGGGGGCAGTTACCGCGGATCAGACAAACGCCGTCGAGGGAGTTGGGATCCTGGCAGGTGGAGTAGGTGCCATCTGTGCCCAGGAAGGGGGACTGCGAGTTGGAGACTCGATGAATCTCTGCCGCAAGATCCTCATTGCGCGTAGGTCGCCCGGCGGGTGCCGAGATGAACATGTTGGTGGCCGGGTCAAAGGAGTTGATGGTCGCAACCGACATGCAGCCCAGGGTGGTACCACCGAATGCAGACCGGTTACCCAGGGAAAGCAGCACTGCACCGCCGGCGAGCGCATTGCGGGAGAAACGCCTGCGCGTTACCTCTTCCGGGCGCCCGGTCGTTGCCTGCTGGCCTTCGTTTTTGTCAGTGAAGTTGTCCAAGTCAACCCCCATACATCCATTTCCGTGGCTCAACCGGCCTCACACACTTGGCGTGAGACTGGTATTGGCCGATACCGCAACTTTACCACCGCCTCCCATGCGGGAATACCGGCTTGCCTGTCGTCTGTGAATGAGGTCACAGAAAACGGTTGCACTCTTAGCAATACATACTATGCAATTAATATGCCTAAATAGAATATTAGCCTTTAAAAACAACGGTTTGTGAGGTCCATTTGGCGGAAGAAAGCACGTGTCTGGTCGTGCTGATTCCTCTTTGTAAAGAAAGCTGACAGAACGACCCTGCCGGTGGTCTCGGCGAGTCTGTCGGAGGTCGGGGTGGTGTGGGCCGATCCGTCAGCGGTTCCCGCCGGCATCGAGCTTCAACAGTACGGCGAAGACCATAAGTGCCATCCCGGCGGTAAAGAGTGTCGTCGACTGATAGCCGTAGAGGTAATGTTGTCCGGCGATCCTGGACAGCCCGGTAATCAGGCAGATCAGGGCCCCCGCGTAGCCCAGCAGGGTTGCTGCCAAAACCAGTAGATTTCCCATGAGTGCTCCTTGTTTGCGGTCTGGTTGTTCACCCGTTGATGGCCGCGCTACGAGTGAATCTGTGGCCCCGGTCACAGTCGTTCGGGGGCTGCCGGGGACGATTTGTCGCGCCGATCCCAGTTTAGACAAAAATGCCGTGGCGAGTCACTGGAATGTGTCTTGCAAAGGGTATTGAAGTCTGTGAAGCTCACGAACGACCGCAGTTATCGCCAGCGATGAATCTCAATGTACGAGGCTTTTTACAATCTGAAGGCTGAGCCTTTTCGGCTCAGCCCGGATCACAAATTCTGCTATGAGCATAAAGGCTACGCGAAGGCGCGGGCCTACATGGCGTACGCGTTCAAGCGGGCCGAAGGATTCGTGATGATTACCGGTCGGCCCGGTACCGGGAAGACCACGTTGATTGGCGAGTTGGTCGAAAACCTGGCCAGCGATAAGGTGCGCACGGCGAACCTGGTTTGTACCCAGTTGCAGGCGGACGACCTGCTCAAAACGGTCGCGTTCAGTTTCGGAATCAGCCAGGGCGAGTATGACAAGGCCCAATTGTTGCAACGGCTCACCACGTTGTTTCAGCGTTGGCACCAGGAGGGCGGCCGCGCACTACTCATAGTAGATGAGGCGCAGGATCTTTCCGTATCCGCCATGGAAGAGCTGCGCTTGTTGACGAACATCCAGATCGGCGGGCAGCCGCTGGTTCAGATCTTCCTGCTGGGCCAGCCTGAACTGCGCGATCTTGTCATGTCTCCTGAAATGGAGCAGGTCCACCAGCGCGTGATCGCGGCCAGCCATCTTCGGGGGCTGGAAGTGGATGAGACGGAGGCCTACGTGGCCCACCGTCTGCTCGCGGTCGGGTGGCAGGGTGATCCGGCCATTGATCGCGCCATCTTTCCCCTGATCCACAAGTTCAGTGAGGGCGTGCCCCGGCGGATCAACCTGATCTGCAGCCGGTTGTTCCTGCTCGGAAGTGTTGAGCAGCGCCACCAGATTGAAGTTGCCGATGTCCGCGATGTCATTGGCGAACTGCAGGCTGAAAACCTCGCGGCCGGGTCCTGGTTTTCAGAGGCCGACTTTGATCTCACCCGTGAACCGGAGTGGCTTGAGGTGCCCGGGCAGTCGGCAGTGGCCGAACCGGAAGCTGAACCTGCGGTCGAACCTGAGAATGAGGAGCAGGCCGCGGTGCCCGTAGATCAGGGGCAACCAGTGGATGATGAAGAATCCGCCGAGGATGACGTAAAAAAAAATGTTGAAGCATCTGTAGCCACTCCTCCGCCTGCCAGTGAGTCCGAGCCGGTCGAGCCCGATACTGAGTCGCCGGCAGTGGAGGTGGTTGCTGAGCAGGTGGCCGAGCCGGAACCCGAGCCGGCACCCGAAGCAGTGCAGGAGCATGAGGGTACCGTCGACGTCGTTGAGGAACTCTTTGAAGTGGTGACCTCGCCGGACTCTGTTGACTATGTCGAGGCGCTCGATGATGTCGACGGTGATCTCACCGAGGGTGAGCAGGGCGAAGGCCGTCGGTATTTTTCCGGGCGGGTCATTACCGAGTCCGGGTTGGGCAGTGAAGCGGCAATTTCCGAGTTGTCGAGCCTGCCGGACAATTTTGTCGCGGATGCCCAGGGCAATCCCCTGACCGAATTCGATCCCGAGGAAGACGCTCCTCCGGCCAAGCAGTTTGATGAGTTGCAGCGCGATGGTAAGGCCTGGCCAACCGCTTCGCGTCCGAATGGTGCTGCCAGCAAGCCCGCCGGGCGGACGAGCAGGGCTCTGGGTGCCCTGGCTCTGGTTGCGTTGGTGGGAGCGGGTCTATTTTTTCTTGAACTGTACCTCACCCGTGAAAACGGTGGTGCACCCTTAACGCCGGCGTCCAAGGTGGTAGCACCGCAAAATATTGAGCCGTCGCCCGCTGCCGAGCGGCCTGCGAGTGCAGCCCTCGATCGCCTGCCTGAGCCGCTCACACGCAGTGACGAGGACGCGAACGACGGCGACGACCCGGCGGCAATAGCGGTCGAATCATCCGGGACATTGGATGAAGAAACTGTTTTCGACCCTGAGGGTGTTGAGGCGCAGGCAGGGCCGGTGGAGGATGATCCGGTTCTTTTGCCAGCCGATGCGCAATCGTCCGGTTCAGAAGCTGGTGGCGCAGCCGACACAGGTGCCGAGACACAGCCGGTGTTGAAGCAGGTCTACGTGGTGAACTTCGATTTCGACAGTGCCGCACTGGGTCGGGATGCTAACGCTGTGCTGGGTAGGGCTCTGGAGAAACTCCAGCGGTATCCCGGCAGTACGGCGACGATCGCTCGCACCACACAGGGCCAGACGCCGGGCGCATCTGCCGCGACGCTGTCGAGCGCCCGCGCGGGCGCGGTGGAGCAGTATTTTCTCGCCGAGGGAGTGTCACCTTCTCGCATCAATATCGAGAGCGTGAGCCGGCAGGAACTCGCTCTGTCCGTGTCTGGACAGGATTATTCGCGCACGGTGCAGGTCATTGTCAGCCGCACGCTGGAGAGCTGAAAGCTGGTGTGGCGCGGTAAAAAGCGCAGTGCGACCGCGAAGCGAAAGACGTAGTGGTTAACAGTTTAGAAAGTAAAGGCCAGAAGTGCGGATATCTCTGTGACGTTGTTCACAAATGTCTGTCCACCGGGGAAGACCGTCGCTGGCAGCGTGATAAGCTAGTGTAATAAATAGGGGTATGTCCATGCCCTGTAAGGAGAAATCAATGTTCATCAAGTCCGCCTCCATCCGCCCTGCAGTATTGCTCAAGTCCGTGATAGCGCTGATTGGTGCATTCGCTCTCACGGTTGTCACAGGTTGTGGCTCCAACGATTACCCGCCGGTGCCTGAGTCCCAGCGCACGATTGACGTCGACTACGACTACATCCTCGGGCCCGGTGATTCAGTGGGCATTTTTGTCTGGGGCAACGAAGAACTCTCCACGCTGACCTCGATTCGTCCTGACGGCAAGTTGACGACCCACCTGGTCGAAGATCTTGAAGCGAGTGGCAAGACCTCTTCGGAACTGGCGCGGGATATTGAGGCGGCTTACTCCGAATACGTGCGTCAGCCCGTCGTCAGTGTAACGGTCAGTGGTTTCGCCGGCGTACCCGAGCAGATGATCCGTGTCCTGGGTGAAGCGACCAATCCCAAGCGGATACCGTTCCGCAAGCACATGACCCTGCTCGACCTGGTGATCGCTGTTAACGGCCTCACCCCGTATGCCGATGGCAATAACTCAGTCCTGGTGCGCGTCGTCGACGGTAAGCAGCAGACATACAAGCTGCGTATTGACGACCTGATCAAGAAAGGGGATATCTCTGCCAACGTTTCGTTGATGCCTGGCGATATCCTGATCATCGCCGAGTCCTGGTTCTAATCCAGCGACCCTCTCGCCCCGGGGACTAATCGCATGCAGGATATTCTGGCACAGCTTCTCTCCTACCTATGGGGAGTGTGGCGTCACCGCTGGCTCGCACTGGCAGTCACCTGGGTGGTTGCCATTGCCGGCTGGATCTGGGTCTGGCAACTGCCGGAGTCGTATGTGGCGCGCGCTCGAGTATACGTGGATACCAACAGCGTACTGCGCCCGTTGCTCGCCGGACTGGCTGTCCAGCCGGATGTCGACAACCGAATCGGCCTGCTGAGTCGGACGCTCCTCAGCCGACCCAACCTCGAAAAACTGATGCGCATGACTGATCTCGACTTGCAGGTCACGACGGCGCGTGAAAAGGACAAGCTGATCGCCGATCTGTCCGATGCCATCCGCCTGTCTGAAAACCGTAAAGACAAGTCCCTTTACTCGATTTCAGTTGCCGACCCTGACAGGGATACGGCCAAGCGAATCGCCCAGGCCCTGATTACCGTCTTTATCGAAAGCTCGCTCAGCGGCAAGCGCGAGGATGCGACGGGCGCCCAGGGTTTTCTCGACGACCAGATCAAGGAATACGAAGCCCGACTGATTGCTGCTGAAACCCGTACGGCGGCGTTTCGCCAGAAACATATCAAGATACTGGGTGGTAAGGGCGGATTTTATCGCAACCTGAACCAGGGTAAGGCCCGGTTGCGTTCTGCCAAGCTGCAATTGAAGGAAGAGGAGAATCGCAAAATCGAGCTGGAGAGGCAGCTCGAGGGTGAAGACCCCTTGTACATTGCCAACGAAAAGGAAGCGGTGCCCAGTGGGTCGTTTGATCTGACGCCCCTGGATATGCAGATAGCCGCGGTACATGAAAACCTGACTGCACTCAGCCTGAAGTACACCGACCGTCATCCGTCCGTGCGGCAACTGCGCGAGCTGTTGGGTACGCTTGAAGCACAACGCGCGGCAGAGCAGGCAGCTGCGCGACGCGCGTTCCAGGAGGCGCTCGCCGCCCGCCGTGATGCCAACGCCTCGGAGTATGCCGGCCTCACCAATAGTCCGGTCTACATGGGAATGCGCCAAATGCTGGCAGAGACCAACGCCCGGATTGCGGCACTGAAAGTACGCGTGCGAGAGTATGAAGAAGAGGTGGCCTCGCTCGAGGAGCAGGTGAACACTATCCCCGAGGTAGAAAGTCAGCTTAAGCAGCTCGACCGCGACTACGGCGTCATCCGTGGTCAGCACGGTGCACTGCTGAAACGTCGCGAGCTTGCGCGCCTGGGCCAGGATATGGAACAGAAAGCCAGTGACGTGACTTTCCGGGTCATTGACCCGCCCTACGTCCCGCTGAAACCAAGCGAACCGAACAAGATGCTGTTGAACTCGATCGTTCTGCTTGTCGCCGTCGCGGCGGGTGTGGGTGTCGCCCTGCTGGTGTCGCTGATTTTCCCGGTGGTCTTCGACGCGAGGACGCTGATGGCCCTGACCGGCTTGCCGGTGCTCGGCTCTGTCAGTATCAATATCCAGAGCGAACAGAAGCGCAAGGAACTCTACGCCCTGGTCGCTTTTGGATCACTAACCGTCGTGCTGCTGGTTGTGTTCCTTGGTATGACGTTAAATCAAAGTGATTTGTTATGGGGTTAATCGCTGACAACGCGGTCCTGGTCAGCACGTGGGAGTGTCAAACCAGGCAGGATCTGACATGAGCATCATTGAAAAAGCCGTAAATGCGCTTGGTAAAGGCGATAGCTCCGCTGAGAACGCCGAGGGTGTTTCGCAGAAGGTAGAGCCGTCAGTCGGCGACACTGTGCAGCGCGCCCAGGAGCCGGGTGATGCGG
>CAYGOX010000049.1:0-15326 GCA_964351485.1 uncultured Halioglobus sp. | reverse complement strand
CTGCTTGATCGCGGCCTGGAGACGCCGTTGATAGAGAACGGTCTGAGTCGCGAGCAAAAGCTGGCCCGCATTCGAGAGTCCTTCACCGATATAGCCTACACACTCGGGCTCGACCTCAACGACGACAGCCTGTGTGATACGCCGCAGCGCATCGCGAAGATGTATGTCGAGGAGATTTTTTCAGGGCTGGATTACAGTGAGTTCCCCAAGGCGACTGCCATCGACAACAAGATGGGTGTCGAGGAGATGGTCAAGGTGGACGACATCTCGGTCACCAGTACCTGTGAGCACCACTTCATCACCATCGATGGTTATGCAACGGTGGCCTACATCCCCGCGGGCCGCATCATCGGGCTGTCCAAGATCAACCGCATCGTGCGCTTCTTTGCGCAACGGCCGCAGGTGCAGGAACGCCTGACCCAGCAGGTGCTGGTGGCACTGCAGACCCTGCTGGAGACGGACGACGTGGCCGTGACCATCAAGGCGGCGCACTACTGCGTGAAGGCGCGCGGCGTGATGGACGCCAATTCGCAGACCACCACCACCGCGCTCGGCGGACAGTTCAAGGACGACTCGCGTACCCGCGCGGAGTTTCTGCGCTGATCGCCTGGCCCGCCATTGCCAACGGGACGTTGTTCAATGTCAGTTGGCTCGCGATTGTCGGCACGTCGTCGGCGCTGATCGCTCCCGTGGTTGTGCTCGCACACCTGGCGGTGCACGCGGTGCTGATCGGGTTGAAGCGAGGAGAGCTGTGGCTGATCGGTGCGGTATCTGTGTTCGGTCTCGCGCTCGACCAGATCCTGTTCGCGTCCGGTCTGTTCCTGGTGGATGGCGCTTCTGCGCCGGCGCCGCTATGGCTGAGCTGCCTGTGGCCCGTGCTGGCCACTACCTTCATGCACGCCTTTGAAACCCTGCAACGGCATCTCGCGCTGGCCGCGGTCCTGGGCGCGGCGGGCGGCGGGCTGTCCTACCTGGCCGGCACACGCCTGAGCGACGTTGAGTTTGCCGATCCCACCGCCGGCCCGCTCCTGATTGCGGGGCTCTGGTTTGTGCTGATGCCGCTGCTGCTCATGGCCGCCCGCCGGGCGGGGCAGGCCGGGGAGGCCGTTAGTGCCTAGGCAGTCGATACACGCCCTCGTGGCCGGGTGCATGGCACTGGCTTCAGCACTGGCGGCGTCAGCGACCGAGCAGCCGCGGGCTGATATTGTCGGTGAGGCGCAGGACCGGCGCAGTGGCGAGCTGCTCTACCGCGAGTACTACGTGTGCACCGACGAGGGCCTGCGCTGCACCGTGGAGTACCGCGACGCTGCGGGCGAGCGCATTGCGTTCAAGACACTGGATTACACTGCCGCGCGTCACGCGCCGCTGGTGGTGTTCGAGGATTTTCGCCACGACCGCCAGGTGCAACTGCAGCTCGCGCAAGCCGACGACCTGGTGGTGGACGCCGGTTTTGACAATTACGTGCGCAGTCGCTGGACCGATCTGTCATCAGGGCAGACTGTCACCTTCCGGCTGCGCATCGTCGACGCGGACAAGCCTTTCAGGATGCGCGCAAAACAGGTGGGAGACTGTCCCTCGGAACAGTTGTGCCTGCGGGTGGAAGTGGATTCGTGGCTGCTCGGCCTGGTCGCCCCGACCATCGATCTGGTCTACGATCGCGAGTCGCAGCAATTGCTGCGGTTTTCCGGCGTGAGTAATATCCGCTCTGCGGACAACAAGTCGCAGCAGGTCGACATTGCCTACCGCTACCTGGACACACCATGACAGCCCCCGTTATCTACTGGTACCGGCATGACCTGCGGGTCGATGACCTGCCGGGACTGCGCGCCGCGATAAGGACAGGGCAACCCGTGTTGCCGGTCTTCGTGCTGGATGAGGCCGCGGCCGGCGACTGGCAGCCCGGTGGCGCGAGCCGTTGGTGGTTGCACCACGCGCTGGTAGCGCTTGGCGAAACGCTGGCTGCGCGCGGCGCGACCCTGGTGTTGCGCCGCGGCAATGCCCGCGATGAACTGGCCGCGCTGGTTGAAGCAACCGGAGCGGATACCGTGTTCTGCAGCCGCCAGTACGAACCCTGGGCGCGGGCGCAGGAAAACGCGGTGCACGACGCGCTGTCGGATACAGCGACGGTCAAGCGGTTCGGCGGGCACCTGTTGTTCGAGCCGGAGCAGATTGCCAACCAGCAGGGCCAGCCCTACCGCGTCTTCACGCCGTTCTGGCGCGAGTGCCGCAAACACCTTCACGATGTTGCGCCATCGGGCCGTTTGCCCAAGGGGCAGTGGTTTGAGGGCGACGTGCCCGGCGATGCACTGGACGACTGGGCGCTGTTGCCCACCGATCCCGACTGGGCCGCCGGCTGGACAGACCTGTGGACGCCGGGTGAGGCCGCGGCGCACAAAAAGCTCAAGGTCTTCCTGAAACAGACCGTCGACGACTACGAGACCGGCCGCGATTTTCCGGCGCGCGCCGGTACCTCGCGCCTCTCGCCGCACCTGCACTATGGTGAGATCTCGCCCGCGCGGGTGGTTGCGATGACGCGCGAGGCCACCGCCGGCGCCCCGGCGCGCGAAGAGGCCGGCGCGAAGTTTCTCAGCGAAGTGGGCTGGCGCGAGTTCAGCCACCACCTGCTGTACCACTTCCCCGGCATTCCCGAGGCTTCGTTCAACGCACGCTTCGAGGCGTTTCCCTGGGCCGGCAGTCGGCAGCAGTTGCGCGCCTGGCAGCGCGGCCGCACCGGCTACCCGCTGGTCGATGCCGGTATGCGCGAACTGTGGCAAACCGGTTACATGCACAACCGCGTGCGCATGGTGGTGGCGTCGTTCCTGTGCAAGCATCTGTTGATCGACTGGCGCGCCGGGGAGCGCTGGTTCTGGGACACGCTGCTGGACGCCGACCTGGCGAACAACGCCTGCAGCTGGCAGTGGGTGGCGGGCAGCGGAGCCGACGCCTCGCCGTATTTCCGGATATTCAACCCGATCACGCAGTCAAGGAAATTCGACAAGGAAGGTCAGTACATACGCCAGTGGGTGCCGGAACTGGCCGGTCTGCCCGACAAGCACCTGCACGCGCCCTGGGAAGCGCCAGAGGCGGTGCTGGACGAGGCAGGCATCACCCTCGGCGAGGATTACCCGGCGCCGATGGTGGACCACGGTGCGGCGCGCGAGTCGGCGCTGGCGGCCTACGCCTCGCTGCCCGAAGCCAATTGATTGTTGCCGGGTGGACCGATTGTCCACCGGCTGCGTATGTCTGGCCCTGATTATTCATTCATTGCAGGTACCGTCATGACTCTGCTGCACGAAACCATTGAAGTCGACCGCCCTATTCACGAGGTGTTCGATTACATCAGCGATTTCACCACCACACGGGAATGGGACGCGACCGCGTTCGAGGCCCGTAAACTCACCCCGGGGGCCATCACGGCCGGGACTGAATTCGAGGTGCAGTGCGCGCTGCCGGTGGGCAGCGTGACGCTGCTGTACGAGGTCGAGGAACTGGTGCCGGACAAGTACCTGCGCCTGCGCGGCCGTTGCCGCTTCTTCGAGGTGATCGACAGCATCACGTTCGAGGCAACCAGCGGCGGCACGCGGGTCGATTACCAGGCGAAGTTCGAGTTCACCCCGTTGTTGGCGCCGGTGGTATCGCTGTCGCAGTCGGGCCTGGAGAAAATGGGGCGCGACGCGCTGGCGGGGATGAAGGCGGCGCTGGAAGACAACTTCACCGTCACCGAACACACCGGCCTGACCGACCGCGCCGACCGCTGGATCGTGCCCGGGCTGAGCCTGTTCACACGCCTGGGGTACAAGCTGGCGAAAAAGCATTTCAACCCGGTGTCGGCCTACCTGCGCGACCAGCACATGGTGATCACCGGCGCGTCCTCGGGCCTGGGCTATGCCGCGGCGCAGATGCTCGCGCGGCGCGGCGCGCGCCTCACGCTGGTGATGCGCAATGCCGACAAGGCCAGGGACACCGTGGCCGCGTTGCGCACCGAAACCGGCAATGCGCATATCCGCTGCGAACTGGCCGACCTCGCGCTGGTCAAGGATGTCGACGCGCTGGTGCGCCGCCTGAAGAAACGCGGCGAGGCGATCGATGTGCTGATCAACAATGCCGGTGCGCTGTTCAACCCGCGCGGCGAAACCAGTGAGGGCCTGGAGCAGAGCTTTGCGCTGCTGTTGCTCAGTCCGTACCGCCTGACTCTCGGGTTGAAGCCGCTGTTGCTCAAGTCGGCCTCGCCCCGCGTCGTCAACGTGGTGTCCGGCGGGATGTACAGCCAGAAGCTGGCGGTGGACTCGCTCATCATCGGCGAGGATGAAAAATACTCAGGCAGCGTGGCCTACGCGCGCCAGAAGCGGGCGCTCATGGTGCTCACGCAGGAGTGGGCCGAGCAGTGGGCGGCCGAGGGTATCGTGGTCAACGCCATGCACCCGGGCTGGGCCGATACACCCGGGGTGCAGGACGCACTGCCGGAGTTTCGCAGCGTCACGCGTGCGGTACTGCGCAACAGCGAGGAGGGCGCCGACACGATTTTCTGGCTGGCGGCGGCCACCGAGGCCGGCGACGTGTCCGGCGAGCTGTTCCTCGATCGGCTGGTGCATACACCCTACCTGACCAGCGGCACCCGCGAGGCGCCGGGCGAGCGCGAGCGCCTGCTCGACTTCCTGGCGAGCTTCCCGCTGCCGGGCCGGCGGCCCTCAGCGCAGCGTTCGGCGGCGTAGTTTTCGTCACTGTTTTTAGCCGCAGAGGTCATGTCGCCCCTGCGGCGGTTTGCTACAGTGGCGCCTCCTGGCAACAGTGGGGCGCGCCGGCCCCGGGAAGCGATGCATGCGCGAGGTTCTGCGGGCCCTTGGCCAAACCCTGATTGCGGCAGCCTGCGCGGTGGCGCCCTGCGTGCTAGCGGCGAGCGCGTTGCCTCCGAAAAACCCGTGGATCGCCGACAGTCCCTACGCCATCTCCCACCACAACGCGGCGCAAACCGACGCGACGGCGGTCGCCGGCCCGACACGCGGCGGTGTGCTCAGCGTTGAGCAGGTCAAGGTCGTTCCACTGACCTGGTGCAGCGCGCCGACCTTCAAGCGGGTGGGCGACGACACCGTGGTCATCGCGTCCAATCCGCTGGGGTTGGTCAAGGTACGCGCCACGGGCGAGGATTTTCAGCTTGTCTCGAATATCCCGTACCCCGGCCGCGAGGCGGTACACGAGGACGTCACTGACGACACCCTCTTCGACATGATGGCACGGATCGACGACAAGCGCCGCGCAAAGCAGGACTGGCGCCTGCTGTTCAACAGCTGGCTGCTGTACTACCGCTTCAACATTAATATGCGCACCATGCCCTCCGGTGCCTACGCGCTGATTGATCGCGACGGCTACCACTACACGTTTTACGATCGCTACCACCTGGTCAAGTCCTTCGACGGCAACGATGTGAACGCGCCGCTGGTGCCGGTGCGGCACGCCAGCATTGTCGACCAGTTGCCGGCCAACGTCGGCCAGCACATCGAGAAGACGATCGGCCTGAACATGACCTGGGACGGCCACCTGGTGGTCGCTGCCGACGGCATCGTGCTGGTGGTCGACCGCGACCTCGTCGTGGTCGACTACACCCTGTTTCCCGGTGAGATCGTGGAAAACTCCATCGCGGTCGACGAGCACGGCGGTATCTACGTGGTGACCTCGACCACGATGCACAAGGTGGTCTGGACCGGCGAAAAACTCTCGCGCGCCGAGGCCGACGGTGCCTGGACCAGCGCCTACGACGTGATGCCCGAGGGCGAGGCGCTGGCGCTCGGCGCCGCCTCGCACGGTTCGGGCACCACGCCGTCGCTGCTGGGTTTTGGCGACGACGAGGACAAGCTGGTCGTGATCTCCGACGGCAACGCCGACAACGCGCAGATTGTCGCCTTCTGGCGCGATGCGATCCCGGCAGACTTTAAGCAAAAACCCGGCACGCGCTCGCGGCGCATTGCCGACCAGATCCCGCTGGAGCTGAGCCGCACCACTATCGAGGCGTCGCCGGTGGTGTACGGCAACGGGGTGCTGGTGATCAACAGCACCTATCCCGAGCCGGGGCCGATTGCCATGGACCTGATCAGCAACGCCTTCCTGGCCGGCACCACGCGCGAGCCGCCCCGGGGCATCCAGAAGTACCAGTGGCTGCCCGACGAAGACCGGTTCGTGAAAAGCTGGGGCATTGCGGACGTCGACAATACCGACTGGATGCCGCCCGCCGTGTCGGCGGCCAACGGCCTGGTCTACATCGCCAACCGGCGCAACGACACCTACGAATACTTCGCCGCCGACTGGGAAACCGGGGAGAAAAAAGCCACCTGGCAGTTCCCCGACGACAGCGTGTTGTGGAACAACTGGGGCGGCATTACGGTGTTTCTCGACGACGGCGATCTGCTGTTGGGTGGATTCTTTGCCATCAAACGGTACGATATCGGCCACATGCACTGAGGCGAGTGTCGCCGGGAGTTCCCCTTGTCCCCTGATTTGTCCGTTTCGCAACCCGCGCGGTTCCTGCCCGCCCTGCTTGTCGTACTCACTGCGGGGTTGGTGGCGTGCAGCGGTGAAACCGACCCGGCGGTCGGCGCCGAGGCGTCCGCGGCGGTCGAGACACCGGCGCCGGTTGAGGTAACGGGGCCGGTCGAAGTGCGTGTCCACACGCTGCAGAGCGAAACCTGGCAGGGAACGATCAATGCCTTCGGCGTCATCGAGGCGCTCGAGGAAGTGAACGTGGCCTCCGAAGTCTCCGGCACGGTCGCGACAGTACAGGTCAACGAGGGCGATCGGGTGCAGGCCGGCCAGGTATTGCTTACCCTCGATGCGCGCAAGCGCGAACTGGCTCTCCAACAGGTACAGCAGCAAGTTGAGCGCACCCGCTCGGCGCTGAGTGAGGCGCGACTCAAGCGCGATCGCCGCCTGGACCTGGCGCGCAGCGAGAGTGTGTCGCGCGAAATCATCGACAGCGCGCGGCTGGCCGTGGACGCCGCCGAGGCGGCCTACCAGCAGGCGCGTGCAGCGCTGGCGCTGGCCGAACGCGAACTGGCCGATACACAGATTCTCAGTCCCACCGACGGACTGGTCGACATCAAGGCGGTGGAAGTGGGCGAGCCGGTGCAGGCCGGCGCCTCACTGGTCACCTTGCAGGCCGACGCCAGCCTGCGCGTGCACACCTGGGTGAGCGAGGCCGATATCGCCGCGGTGCGAGCCGGCAGCGCCGCGAGTGTCCGCAGTAGCGGCCTGCCCGGGCAGGTGTTCGCCGCGCGCGTGGAGTGGGTCGGGGTGAACGCCGACCCGGCCACCGGCAACTTCCCGGTCAAGCTGATCCTCACGGACCCGGGCCAGCGACTGCGCCCGGGGATGACGGCGAACGTCACCATCGAGGGCGTCAGCGTGCCCGATGCGCTGCTGCTGCCCGAGGAGGCGCTGGTCGATCGCGATCGGCGCCGCGTCGTCTTCGTCGTAGAGGACGGCGTTGCCCGCCTGCGCGAGCCGTTGCTCGCGGCCGGGTTCAGCAACCGGCTGCAGATCATCGACGGCCTGTCGCCCGGTGATCAGGTCGTGACACAGGGCCAGGCCCGACTGCTCGACGGCACGCCCGTCACCCGCGGACGCTGATCTTATGCAAGCCATCGTTGCCTGGTTCGTCGACCGGCCGCTGGTCGTCAACCTCGTCATGGTCGTGGTGTTCATCCTCGGCTACCTGACCATTGCGGACATGCGTTACGAGTACAACCCGAAAGTCGACATGGGCGTGATCAATATCACGACGGTGAAAGCCGGTGCCGGCCCGGAGGAGATCGAGCTGGCGATCACCCTGCCGCTGGAAGAAGAGCTCATGGAAGTGCAGGGCATCAAGCGCATGTACTCGGTGAGCATGGAAAACCTGTCCGTGATCACGCTTAACCTGGATCTGGATACCGCCGAAAAGGCCGAGATCGAGCGCGATATCCAGCAGGCCGTTGATCGCGCGGTCGTGCGACTGCCCGACGACCTGCTGGAAAAACCGCTGATCGAGGAGATGTCCACCCTGGTCACCCCGATCATGGAGGTGCACGTAACCGGCGATGTGCCCGAGGCCATGCTGCGCGACGTGGCGCGCAACGTCGCCGACGGCCTGCGCGAGGTGGAGGGCATCGCCAGCGTCGAGAAGCTCGGCTACCGCCGCCCGGAAGTGCGCATCATGCTCGATGCGCAGAAGCAGGCGCGGCTGGGGATCAGCAACGAGGAAATCATCAACGCCATTCGCGCGCGCAACCTGCGCGACAGCGGCGGCGCCATCGATTCGTTTATCGCCCAGAAAAAAATTGTCGCGGTGGGTCAGTTTGCCGACCCGCGTGAAATCCAGGAAGTCGTCGTGCGCTCCGGCGAGCCGGGCAACGCCGTGCGGTTGCGCGACATCGCCACGGTGGTGCGCGACTACGAGGACTGGGAAATCCAGTCACGCGTCAACGGCCGCATGAGTATCGCGCTGCAGGCGCGCAAGAAAGCGCTGTCGGACGAATTGCACACCGCGGCAAACGTGCGCGCCTACATCGACAGCGTCGCCGCGCCGCCCGGTGTCGAACTGGTGATGACCGCCGATATCTCGCGGCTCACGGTGAACATGCTCGACGTGCTCGGCGGCAACGCGCTGCTGGGGCTGGTGTCGGTGCTGATCCTGCTCATGTACTTTCTGGAGTTCCGCTTTGCGGTGTGGGTCGCCATCGGCATTCCGTTCGCCGTGTGTCTCGCGTTCCTGCTGATGGCGGCGATCGATGTCACCATCAACGCCATGAGTCTCACCGCGGTCATCCTGCTGATGGGTCTCCTGGTGGACGACGCCGTCGTGGTGAGCGAGAACACGCAGCGCCTGCGGGCGCAGGGTATGGGGCTGCGCGAGGCCAGTATCCTCGGCTCGGCCCAGGTGTCGCAGCCGGTGATTTTCAGTGCGCTCACCACGATCTTCGCCTTCGCGCCGCTGCTGTTCATCGGCGGGGTCAACGGCGAGTTCAGCAAGCCGATGCCGCTGGCGGTGATCGTATTGCTCGGCGCATCGCTCATGGAGAGCCTCTGCCTGCTGCCCAGTCACCTGGCGCATGTGCCGCACCGGCCGGCCCAGGAGCGGGCGCGCGCCTTCGAGCGGCTGCGCAGCACCTATCACCGCTGGATCAGCGTCTGGCTGGCGCGCCGTTACCTGACCCTGACGTTGTTCGTGGTGCTGTTCGTCGGCGTGATGGGCCTGGGCGCGATGACGATCAAGTTCAGCATGTTCCCCGATATCGATATCGATACCGTGCACGTCAAGGTCGAACTGCCCAACGGTAGTCGCTTCGAGGAAACGGTGGCGGCGGTGGCGACACTCGAAGCCGAGCTGCGCGAGTATGTCGACCCGGTCGACCTGCTGGCGATCACCAGCCAGATCGGGCATCACGATACCGACTTCTACGGCGCCACCGAGGGCCGCAACCGCGCCTGGGCGCTTATCGCGGTACAGCTCGAACCGCTGGGGCGCCGCTCGGCCGACACCAACACGCGCGACCTGGTGTTGACGCTGCAGGACTGGGCCGCGCAGAAAACCGGCTTTGCCTCACTCGAGGTGCTGGCGGCCACCGATATCCCGGTGATGGGCAAGCCGGTGGAACTGGAGGTAATCAGCAACGGCGAAGAGCGCTACGAGGTGGCCGCGCAGTTGCTCGAGTACCTGCGCGCACACCCGGGCATCACGCACAGCTGGGACAGCACCAATCGCGGCAAGGACATTATCGAACTGGAGGTGAACCACGCGCTGCTCGCCGCGCGCGGCCTGACCATGGAGCAGCTGGTGCGCGCCATGCGCATCGCCGTGGACGGCCTGCTGGTGGATGAGTTGCAAACACTGGACGAGCGCGTGCGTTTCCGCCTGCAGTTACCGTTGTCCGAAGCGGGCAGGCTCGACGCGCTGCAACGCCTGGCCATTGTCAACGCGCGCGGCGAACCGGTGTACCTCAACTCACTGGCGCAGTTTGCACTGCGCCCGGGCGAGGCCGATATCAAGCACTACCTGTCGCGCCGAACGGTCACCGTGTACGGCGAGATCGACACCGAACTGACCAGCGTCGACTTGATCAACAGCGAGATCGCCGACTGGATCGCGCAGCGCGACTGGGGCACGCAATACCCGCAGCTGCGCGTGCACCAGGGCGGCGAACTGGAACAGCAGGGCGAGGCCCTGGGCGATCTGGGCATGGCGGCGGTGATCTGCCTGGTGATGATCTTCGCGTCGCTGGTGATGCTGTTTAACTCGGTGTCGCAGCCTTTGCTGATCATCCTCTGCATTCCCTTTGGCATGATCGGGGTGGTGGTGTGCTACATGGTGCAGGGGCTGTCGATGGGCATGATGGCCTTCACCGGCATCATCGGGCTTATCGGGGTACTGGTGAACGATTCGCTGGTGTTGCTCTACACGCTCAACGCCGAGCGGCGCGAGAAGGGCGAGCGCCTGACCGTGGAGGAGGTGGCGGTTATCACGCACCGGCGCTTCCGGCCGATCTTTATCACTTCGGTGACCACGGCGGTCGGCCTGATGCCTACCGCCTACGGCTTTCTCGGTGAAAACAGCTACATCACGCCGATGGTGATGAGTATGGCCTGGGGTGTGGTCTTCGGTGGCCTGGTATCACTGGTGCTGCTGCCGGTGCTGTACATGGTCGAGCAGGACCTGGTGGGCCGGTTCGGAAAAACGCGCCCGCACTAGTCGAGCGCCACTGGTGTTGCGCCGCTAGCGTCGCCGCGCTGCCAGCCACCGCTTGTCGCGCGCCATCAGTTCGCGCGTGGCGGTGAACGGGCTCATGTCGGGCGCCGCCGCACCGGTGGTGCCCAGTGCGTGGATCTGCCCGTAGTACCAGAACTGCACGCCAAACATCGCCGCGGTGCGGATGGTCTTGAACGATTCCAGAAAGCGCAGCCAGCGCGGCAGCATCGACAGCGTCTGTTCGTAGCGCGGCAGTTCATCGACCCCGTTCAGCAGCTGCGCCGGCGCGTCTGTCATCACGCACATCGGGCGCCCCAGTCCCACCACGTCCGCGCCGCCGCTGGCCACGGCCTGTTCCATCACCTGGCGGCTGCGGAAACCGCCGGTCACCATGAGCGGAATCGACACTTTTTCCTGCATGGCGATGGCAAAATCCACGAAGTACGCCTCGCGTAGCGCGGTGGAGTGTTTCACGTGCGGCTCCTCGGCTTCCTCGAGACCCTCGGCGCCCAGCAGCCGGGGCTGCTCGTAGGTGCCGCCGGAAATCTCCAGCAAGTCGACGCCGGCCGCTTCTAGCCATTGGGCGACCTGCAGGCTGTCCTCAAAGGCGAAGCCGCCTTTCTGGAAGTCCGCACTGTTGAGCTTTACCGCCACCGGAAAATCCGGGCCGACCGCCGCGCGTACACTCGCCACCGCATCCAGCAGCGCCCGCGCGCGATTTTCCAGCGAGCCGCCGTAGGCGTCGTTGCGCAGGTTGGTGCGCGGACTTAAAAACTGGGAAAACAGGTAGCCGTGCGCGGCGTGCACCTGCACACCCGTGAAGCCGGCCGCCTTCACCGCGGCGGCGCAGACGCCGAAACGGCTCACGATATCCTCGATTTCGGCGACGGTAAGCGCCACCGGCTCGCCGAACTGGCCACCGGGCAGGCCGACCTTGACCGCGGACGGCGCCTTCGGGTGCGGGTTGACCGGTTTCTGGGTCTGGCGCCCCGCGTAGCTGATCTGCGCCCAGAAGTGGTTGCCCCCGCGCGTCGCCGCCTGTGCCCAGCGCGCCAGCGCTGCCTGCATGTCGGCATCGGGCGCGCGGTCGATCACCACGTTGCCCGGGCGCTCGAGGTGATCGGGGTCGACGATGATGTTGCCCGACAGCAGCAGGCCGGCGCCGCCGTCGCTCCACAGGCCGTAGAGCCGCTCCAGTGCCTCGGTCGGCACACCCTGCGGGGTGGCCAGGCCTTCGGTCATCGCGGCCTTGGCGATACGGTTGGGCAGCACGGCGCCACAGGGCAGGCTGAGTGGCTGGGCGAGTACGTCAGACATGGGGCGCTCCTGCGGCTCAGGCCGGCGGATTTGTCGGATGTGAATCCTGTGTACCCACGATCACGGCATTCTCGGTGACCGTCGCCGGTGCCGGGTTGTGCAGCGACACGGTGGTCAGCCTCGGCGTGGACAGGTCGAGGCCCTCGGCGATCGAGGCGCGGAACACCGCCTCGTTTACCTTGAACCGCGTGCGCATGAGGTGGCGGCGGATCGCGGCGGTGACCTTGGTGTTGGGTATGCGTTCGAGGTAGTAGAACAGCGAAAATTCCAGGGCGTCGTCACCGGCGGCGGTGAGCGCCCATTCGAAGGGCTGGGTGGAGTTGATCTTGATGTCCTCGTCCTCTTTGCACTGCCGGTTGGCGCGGTCGAACATCTTGTTCACCTTGCCCAGGAATGTGCGCAGCGCCTCTTCGCGACCTCCGCCCTCGGCCGCCTCGGGGATCGCCGGATAGCCGATGTTGTACTTGATCGCCTGGCGCACGCCGTCGGTGCTGGCCACCTTGCTCAGGTTGTCGATCTTGCGCCCGGTGAACTGGCTGTTGCGCAACAGGGTGCGGTGGTTGTTGCGGATGTCATAGAGCACCACGTAGAACAGGGTGACCTTGTTGATGATGTACTCGTCGGGGAATGGATCGATGATCACCACGTCGCCGTCCTCGAGCATCTGCGTGTTGAGGATGATCAGGCCGCTGATGATATCGGGCGCCCAGATAGAGGCGGAAAATGCGATCAGGGCGGCGATGATACCGACGATTCCGGTGGCCTCGAGCATGCTGTCGGCGCCCCAGATCTTGATCAGCACGTAGATCGCCGTGGGTACGATCAGGCCGAGCACCAGCAGGTTCACCAGCCGCGTGCTGTAGGTCTCGATGTACAGCACCTTGTTGTCGACGGTGCGCTGCTTGCCGAAGCGCTTCTTCGAGAACGAGCCGCTGAGCGCGTAGGCGTACATCGCCGCGTACACCGTCAGCAGGCTCAGCGCGACATTGATGAAGTAGCTCGGATAGCCCGGCACCAGGCGCAACAGCAGCAGCTCGAGGCCGTGCAGCACCAGCACCAGCATGTTGATCGAGGTAAAGACCTTGACCGTGGATTCGTCGGCGTCGCCGTCCTCGGTGAGGTTCAGCAGTGGCCGCGCCGCCAGCAGCAGCGTGATGTTGAACAGGAAAATCAGGATATGCACGGCCCACTGCCCGTTGGTCAGGTCGGGCAGGAGCCAGTTAAGCGTATCCATAACGCGCAGTTACCGATAGCTGTCGATCGACGGACAGGAACACACCAGGTTCCGGTCGCCGTAGACGTTGTCGACGCGGGCGACCGGCGCCCAGTACTTGTAGCGGCGCAGCGACTCGACCGGGTAGGCGGCCTGCTCGCGGTCGTAGGGGTGTTCCCAGTGCGTGGCAGCCACGTCCGCGAGCGTGTGCGGCGCGTTAACCAGCGGGTTGTCCTGCGCGTCCAGTTCCCCGGCTTCCACCGCGGCGATTTCCGCGCGGATCGCGATCATCGCGTCGCAGAAGCGATCGAGTTCGGCTTTGGATTCGGACTCGGTCGGCTCGACCATGAGCGTGCCCGCGACGGGGAAGGACATGGTCGGCGCGTGAAAGCCGTAGTCGATCATGCGCTTGGCGATGTCTTCCTCGGAAATGCCGCTGGCCTCGCGCAGCGGACGGATGTCGATGATGCACTCGTGCGCGACGTTGCCGCTGGTGCCGGTGTACAGGATCGGGTAGTGATCTTTCAGGCGGTGCGCGATGTAGTTGGCGTTGAGGATCGCGACCTGGGTCGCCCGCGTCAGCCCCTCGCCGCCCATCAGTGCGACGTAGGCCCAGGAGATCGGCAGTATCGAGGCGCTGCCGAAGGGGGCGGCGCTGACCACGTCGTTGTCGCGATCCACGCCCGGCACCGGGCTCACCGGGTGACTGGGCAGGAACGGGGCCAGGTGCGCGCCGACGCCGATCGGGCCCATGCCCGGGCCGCCGCCGCCGTGGGGGATGCAGAATGTCTTGTGCAGGTTCAGGTGCGAGACGTCGGCGCCGAATTTACCGGGGGCGGCGATGCCCACCAGGGCGTTGAGGTTGGCGCCGTCGACGTAGACCTGGCCGCCGTACTCGTGCACCAGGTCGCACAGGTCGATGATGCTCTCCTCGAATACGCCGTGCGTGGACGGGTAGGTGACCATGATGCAGGCCAGTTCCTGTGCGTGGCGCTCGGCCTTGGCGCGCAGGTCGGCCATGTCGATGTTGCCCATTGCGTCGCACTCGACGATCACCACGCGCATGCCGGCCAGCGCGGCGCTGGCGGGGTTGGTGCCGTGGGCCGAGGAGGGAATCAGGCAGATTGTGCGCTGGGTGTCGCCGCGGCTCTCGTGGTAGCGGCGAATTGCCAGCAGCCCCGCGTACTCGCCCTGCGCGCCGGAGTTGGGCTGCAGGGAGATCGCGTCGTAGCCGGTGCACTCGCGCAGCATATCGTCGAGTTCCTCGAGTAACAGCTGGTAGCCGGTGGTCTGTTCGCGCGGTGCAAAGGGGTGCATGCGGGCGAACTCCGGCCAGGTCACCGCGAGCATCTCGGTGGTGGCGTTGAGCTTCATCGTGCACGAGCCCAGCGGGATCATCGTGCGGTCGAGCGCGAGGTCGCGGTCGGACAGGCGGCGCATGTAGCGCAGCATTTCGGTTTCGGAGTGGTACTGGTTGAACAGCGGGTGCTCGAGGTAGTTGGTCGAGCGCAGCAGGCTGTCGGGAATGCCGGCGTTCTCGGTCACTGACTCGTCCAGCGCGTCGATGCCCGGCGGCGTGCTGTCGTCGCTGAACACCTCGAGCAGCGCCGCGACGTCGGCGGCACCGGTGGTTTCATCGAGGGAGAAGCCGAGCCGGTCGTCGCCGATCACGCGCAGGTTGAGGCCGCGCTGCAGCGCGCGCTGTACGATGGCGCCCTGTTGTGTGCCGACGGTGTAGGTCAGCGTGTCGAAGAAGGTGGCGTTGTCGGCGCTAAAGCCCAGCGCTTCCATGCCCTGCTGCGCGATGCAGGCCAGCCGCTGGATGCGGGTGGCAATGCGGCGCAGGCCCTTCGGCCCGTGGTACATCGCGTAGAACGCCGCCATGATCGCCAGCAGTGCCTGCGCGGTACAGATATTGCTCGTGGCCTTTTCGCGGCGGATATGCTGTTCGCGGGTCTGCATGGCCATGCGCAGCGCCGGGTCGCCGCGGCGGTCGATCGACACGCCGATAATGCGCCCGGGCGTGGAGCGCTTGTAGGCGTCGCGCGTGGCGAAGAACGCCGCGTGCGGGCCGCCGAAACCCAT
>CAYGOX010000048.1:0-16048 GCA_964351485.1 uncultured Halioglobus sp. | reverse complement strand
CAAGTTGTTTACGATGCGATGAATTTCTGTTCCGACTGTGGCGGCCCGCTCATGCCTCACCAGGTGGGTGGGCAGACGCGCAATCACCAGTACTGCCAGCGCTGCCAGGCGCCGCGCTATGACTTCCCCATGATCGTGGTCACCACTTTTGTCGCCTGCGGCAACCGGCTGTTGTGGGTGCAGCGCGGCCTGGAGCCACAGCGCGGCAAGTGGGCGATTCCCGGCGGCTTCCTGGAGAACAACGAAACCCTGGCGGAGGGGGCGGCGCGCGAGCTGCGCGAGGAGGCCGGTGTGATCCTTGCGCCCGAGTGCCTCAGTCTGTACATGGCCGGTACCATCACATTCATCAACCAGGTGTACATGGGGTTTCGCGCGACGGTTCAGTCCCCAGAGTGTACGCCGGGTGTCGAATCCATGACCTGTGCGTTCTTTACACGTGAGGAATGCCCCTGGGACGAGGTCGCCTACCCGCAGGTCAATAACTCGATCCTGCAGGCCTATGACGACCTGGAAAGTGGCCAGTTCGATGTGTGGGAAGCGCAGATGACGAGCGCCGACTACGCGCTGCGCCGCGTGGCCAGCCGGGTGTGACCTTCAGAAACCGCCGTGCTTCTCAAGGTACTGGTGTTCCTCCATGGTCGTATCCCGTCCGAGGATTCGGTTGCGATGCGGAAACCGTCCGAAGCGCGCGATCACGTCGCGATGCGCCAGCGCATACCGGCAGAAATCTTTGATCTGCTCATCACCGGTTTCTGACGACAGGGCCTGAAATAGCGCCACACAGCGCTCCTGTACCTGCAGGTTCTCGCAATGCTCCAGTGGCAGGTACAGGAAGACGCGGTGGATTGGCGGTAGCTGTCGATCGCGGCCGCCGTCGATGGCCGCCTGGGCCAGCGCCAGGGCGGCACCGTCCGCAGCAAAGGCGTCGGGAGTACCGCGATGGATGTTGCGACTCATCTGGTCCAGCAGCACAACCAGCGCCACCAGCCCCTCGTCGTTATCGGCCCAGTGCATCAGTTCCCCGCGCCTGGCCCTGGTCAATAGTTCTGTGAATTGCGCCCGGCACTGTTGATCGGTGCTGCTGTCGCCGCCGAACCAGAGGCGATTGCGCGATTCGCGGCACAGCCCTCGCGCGTCGAGGGGGCCGAACCAGAACCGCAGCAGTGTGTCGATGTCCGCATCCATGGCGCGTCGTCTGTGGGACGGGTCCGACTATGGTAAGGTGCTCGCACTTTTACTCAAGCGGCACGGAACAGGACTCATGGCATTGAACCCCGAAACAGAATTATCGACCGATGAACAGAAAGTCAGCTATGGCTTTGGTTTGCAGTTTGGCCAGCAATTGCGGCGCAACCACTTCGAGGGGCTCGACCTGGAGGCCGTCAAAGCGGGCATGCAGCACTGGTTCGAACACGAACAGGCGCAGCTCAGCGAAGAGGAATTGAATCCCAGCTACCAGGTGGTGCAGCAGCGGCAGCAGGCCCTGGCCGCCGAGCTCGCGGAGAAGCGGCAGGCGCTGGCCGAACAGTTTCTGCAGACCAACGCGGCGCGCGAGGAGGTGTCGACCACGGCCAGCGGGTTGCAGTACGAGGTGCTCGAGAGCGGTGACGGTCCCAGCCCCGGCGCCCAGTCGACTGTGGTGACGCATTATCACGGGACGTTTGTCGACGGGACAGTGTTCGACAGCTCCGTTGAGCGCGGTACACCGGCGGAATTCGGCGTGCACCAGGTAATCCCGGGCTGGACCGAGGCCCTGCAGATGATGTCCGTGGGCGACAAGTGGCGTATTGCCTGCCCGCCGACGCTGGCCTATGGCGAGCAGGGCGCTGGCGATGCCATCCCGCCCAACACGGCCCTGGTGTTCGATATTCACCTGATCGCCATCAAGGACTGAGTCGGGTGATACCCAACATCAACCTGCCCCGGATTCTGCGCGTGGGCGCGGGCGCCAGCGGCGAACTCGCGCAGACGCTGGGCGAGTTGGGCCTGGCGCGGCCACTGCTTGTCACCGATCCTTTCATGGTGGAGTGCGGCTACAGCGGGCGGGTTGAGACGCACCTGGCCGATTCGGGGCTGGCGTGCGGTGTGTTCGACCAGTGCGTGCCGGATCCGACTACCGACAGCGTCGACGCCGCGCTCGAGATATTCTCCGCGGGCGACTTCGACTGCGTGGTCGCGCTCGGCGGCGGCAGTTCGATGGACACGGCCAAGGCGGTGGCGGTCCTGGCCCGCCACGGCGGACAGATGAGCGATTACAAGGTGCCAGCGCAGGTGAGCTCCGGGCTGCCGATCATCGCGATCCCGACCACTGCCGGTACCGGGTCCGAGGCGACCCGCGTCGCGGTCATTACCGACACACAGACACAGGAAAAAATGTTGTGCATGGGGCTGGGGCTGATGCCGGTCGCGGCCCTGGTGGATTTTGAGCTGACGTTGACCATGCCCTACCGGCTGACCGCCGATACCGGGATTGACAGCCTTTGCCACGCGCTGGAGGCCTATGTCAGCCGGCGGGCCAACCCGTTCACCGACGGGATCGCCCTGCAGGCCATGCGCACCATTTATGAGAACATTCGCACGGCCTGTGCCGAACCGGGCAATCGCGCCGCGCGTGAGGCCATGATGCTGGCCGCCACCCAGGGTGGCATCGCGTTCGCCAACGCCTCGGTCACGCTCATCCACGGCATGAGCCGGCCGATCGGTGCGCTGTTCCACGTCCCCCACGGGTTGAGCAACGCGATGCTGCTGCCGGCAGTGACCGCCTGGTCGATCAGCGAGGCGACTGACCGCTACGCACACTGCGCCCGTTACATGGGTATCGCGCAGGCATCGGATAATGACGCTGTCGCGGCGCAGCGCCTGGTGGATGCCCTGCTGGCGTTGACGCAGGAGCTGCAGGTGCCGGGTCCGCGCCAGTACGGTATCGATGAATCGGCATGGTTTGACGCGCTGCCCCTCATGGCCGAGCAGGCGCTGGCCTCCGGATCCCCGGCCAACAACCCGCGCATACCGCAGGCGCCGGAGATCGTCGAGCTCTACCGCTCGCTCTGGTAGCGTCGCCGACCCGTTAAATTTCAGTGTAATCGCGGCTGCCGCGCTTACATTGCCGGCGGCCATTGGCTACACTAGGAATTCTCCCGGGCTGCCAGACTTCGTGGGTTGGATCGTATGAAACGTGTCGTTTTTAACCAGAAGGGCGGTGTTGGCAAGACCAGTATCGCCTGTAATCTCGCTGCCATCAGCGCCGGTATGGGCTACCGCACGCTGGTTGTCGACCTCGACGTGCAGGGCAATACAACGCACTACCTGGTCGGTGAAATTGACGCCAGCCAGTTCCCGGCCGAGGCGCAGGGTGTAGCCGGCCTGTTCAAGCAGACGGTTGGCTCGCGCAAGATGCGCCAGAATCCCGATTCCTTCGTCTGGGAAACACCCTACGACAACCTGTACCTCATGCCCTCGAGCCCGGCCCTGGCTGATATGGAAAAAGAGCTGGAGTCGCGCTACAAGATTTACAAGCTGCGCGATGCGCTGGAGAAGCTCGACGAGGAGTATGACCGGGTCTACATCGACACCCCGCCGAACCTTAACTTCTATTCCAAATCGGCGCTGATCGCGGCCGACTCGCTGCTGATCCCCTTCGACTGCGACAGCTTCGCGCGGCAGAGCCTCTATGCACTGCTCGACAACATTGCCGAGCTGCAGGAGGACCACAACCCCGATCTCGAGGTCGAGGGCATCGTGATCAACCAGTTCAATTCCCAGGCCCGTCTGCCGATGGAACTGGTGCAAGAGCTGATGGAAGAGGGGCTGCCCATCCTGTCGGCCTATCTGAGCACCTCGGTGAAGATGAAAGAGTCCCACCGCGAGCACCGGCCGCTGATTGACCTGGCGCCGAGCCACAAGCTCACCGGCCAGTTTCTCGATCTGCATACACAACTCGAAAGCGCACTGGCCAAGGCCGCAGCCTGACGGCGTCAGCCGGCGCGCGGTGACGGGTGTCGGCAGCGCATATCTATATAAGTTTTCGTTATTTGAAACACGCTTTGGCAATCGCTAAAGTTCTCACCCTCCTTGCTCCGGCCAGAACAAGGTCCCTGTAGTGGAACTCGACTAGTGGAACTCGACATCGAAGCTGCCAACCGGCAATTGCGCGACGCCAGCCCCGGCGACATCGTGGCGTGGGCGCTCGGCCTGGGCAAGCGCACAATCGCCACCACCAGCATGGGTCGCAATGCGGCCGTGATGCTGCACCTTGTGCGTGAGGTCGACAAGAGCGTGCCGACCATCTGGGTGGACACCGGTTACAACCTGCGTGACACCTACGTTGTGGCGGAACGCCTGATTCGCGACCTCGAGGTGAATATCCACGTGTATTCTCCCCTCATGACCTCCGAGCGGCGCAACGCGATCATGGGCGGTATTCCCACCGTGGATGAGGAGGAACGCCACGCCCAGTTCACGCGCGAGGTGAAACTTGAGCCGTTCGACCGGGCGCTGAGCGAATTCGAGCCCGAGATATGGCTGACCGGCATTCGGCGCGAGGAAACCGAGCACCGTAAAACCCTCGACATCGTCACCATGGACAACCGGGGCATCGTCAAAGTCGCCCCGATCTTCTACTGGTCAGAAGAGCAGGTGGAAGCCTACATGGACGCACATGAGCTGCCGACCTGTCGCCACTACTTCGATCCCACCAAGGTGCACGACGGTCGCGAGTGCGGCCTGCACACCGCCGCCTGATCCCCTTCGCGACGCGTAAGCCTGCGCTATACTGGTGCGCAGGAGGGCGCGCAGCATGCGACTACCCGGATTTTGCGGCAGCTTTCTTTCCCAGCGGTCGCGCCCGGGCCTGACCGGGCTTGTCAGGCGCCTGGCCATTGTCCTGCTGCTGACGTTGCTGTCGGGGTGTGCGGGCAACGCGCTGCTCGCCACCGGGCAGGTGGCCGCTCTCCCGCCCCTGGAGTTACCCGACCGTAGCGTGACGCCCGCCCAGGCGAGGGAGCGCGCTCCGACCCCGGATCTGCTGGCCGTCACGCCCGCCATGCGCGCGTTCGTGGCGCGTTACGCCGACTCATCCCACAGCCCCCGGGCACGCCTGCGGGTGCTGCACGGGGCCATTACCGGCCCTGCCACACTCGGGGTTGAATACGCACCGTTTGCCAGCGGCACCGCCATCGAGGTGTTTGAGCGCGGTACCGCCAACTGCCTGTCCTACGCCTCGCTCTTTGTGGCGCTGGCGCGCGAGGCGGGATTGAACGCGCAGTACCAGTGGCTGGAGGTTAAACCGCAGTGGACGCGCCAGGGCGAGCGCGTGATGGTGCGCCTCCACGTCAACGTGGCCGTAAAGCTGCGCGGTCGCGAACAGTTCATGGTGGACATCGACCCGTTGCAGTCGCGCGATATCGCCAGTTCGCGCCTGATCAGTGATCGCGATGCGCAGGCGCTGTATCACAGCAACATCGCCATGGAGGCGCTGGCAAAAGAGGAGCTGGTGCGCGCCTGGATCAACGCCGTGCGCGCTCTGCAAATCAGTCCCGCAATCGCTCACCTGTGGGTCAACCTGGGCGCCATCTATCGCCATGCCGGTCAGCACCGGGCCGCGCAGGACAGTTATCTGCAGGCGCTGGAACTGGACCCACGGGACCGCTCGGCCATGAATAACCTCGCGGTTTTGTTCCACATCGAGGGCGATGAGGAGCAGCGGCTGTACTGGGAACGGCGTGTGGAAAGCTATCGCGAGTCCAACCCGTACTACTATGCGTGGCTGGGCGACAAAGCCGGCGAGGCGGACGATTGGCCGGGCGCGGCGCGCTACTACGAAAAGGCGTTGTCGATGCGGCCGCAGGACAGCGGTCTGCTCTACGCCCTGGGTCTCATCCATACAAGGTTGGGTGAGACGGCGCTTGCTACCGAATACCTGCGCCGGGCGATCGAAAAAGCCACGCTGTTTTCCGACCGGAAACTCTACGAACGGCAGCTCAATGTTCTGCTGCGGGAGCCCGGCAGTGGTGAGTCCTAGTGCCCCCGGCTATTTACCGGCCACGGGATCGATGCGGATATAGGCGCGCCTGGCCATCTTGCCGGTGAGCCGGGAGAACAGGTCGCCGATTTTCATCTGCCAGCCATATTTGTCGCGCAGCGCCTCGAGCGCCATCGCCTCGTCCTGTGTCGCCTCGAGCACGTAGGCGCGCATCTCGCGCCACGGCCCGGTGAGCGTACCCGTTGCGGTGCAGGCGGCGACGCGGCAGTCGCTGAAATTGCGCAGCCGCTTGACCTTGCCGGCGCCGCCGGCGGAAAACACAAAGTAGCTGCCGGGGTGTCGTTGAGGGTGAGGCGCAAACCAGACAGGTGTGTTCACCCACTCGCCAGACTTTTTGCGCGTCGAGAAATTGAGGTAGTTACCGCCTTCGAGAAACTCCAGTTCTTCGCGATCCATACAAACCCTGTTAGCTTGTGGCACTGGCCTGTGGCCGTCGCGATCATTAAATCGGCTATCGAACTCCACCACAATAGCCATCATTCACGCGCGAAGGAGAAATACGATGACTCAGTTCAATGCAGAATCCACCACTGACCAGGTCACAGACGGCATTTCGCTGGCGGGCAAAACCGCCCTTGTGACTGGCGCCTCCGCCGGCCTGGGCGTCGAGACCTGCCGGGCGCTGGCCAGTGCGGGAGCCCGCGTGGTGATGGTAGCCCGGGACAAAGCCAAGCTGGACAGCGCACTGGCCACGGTCCAGGCGGCGGTGCCCGGGGCCGAACTCGACAGCGCCCTGGTCGATCTGGCCGATTTCGACAGTATTCGCGCAGCGGCGCCGGGTCTGTTGGAGCGTTGCCCTGAAATTCACCTGTTGATCAACAATGCCGGGGTCATGGCGTGCCCACTGATGCGCACCGCGCAGGGTCACGAGATGCAGTTTGGCACCAATCACCTCGGCCACTTCCTCCTCACGGCCCTGCTCGCGCCTGCGCTGGTGGCCGGCGCCCCGGCGCGGGTCGTCAACCTCAGCTCGGGCGGTCACAAGTTCGCCGATTTCAACGCCGACGACCCGGATTACCGCGAGCGTGACTACGACAAGTGGCAGGCGTATGGCGAGTCAAAAACGGCCAACGCCCTGTTTACCGTGGGGCTGGACAAGCGGTTGCGCGACCGTGGTATTCGCGCTTACGCGGTGCATCCCGGTGTCATCATGACCGATCTCAGCCGTCACATGGACCAGACCGACTTTGAAATGCTGGCCTCGCGGGCACCCGAGGGGGAGTCGCTGAAGCTGAAGACGGTAGAGCAGGGCGCCGCGACCTCTGTCTGGGCAGCAACCTCGCCCCAGCTGGCCCAAACAGGGGGTATTTATCTGGAAAATTGCCAAATTGCCGGTCCTGCCGTGCAAGGTGCCGATACTGGCGTAGAATCTTATGCATTGGATGAAACAGCAGCAGAGCGCCTGTGGGCGCTGTCCGAGTCACTGACGGGGCAGTCCCTGGCGATCTGATTCTGAACGGAGGTGTTATGTTCAGGAGCATTGGGGCATCGTCACTACTGCTGGTGGTGGCGCTGGGGGTCGCTGCGCCGGGGACAGCGCAGGCCGACAGCAAGGAAATGATCGAGGGCCACACGCAGCGTGCGCTGCAGTGGATGTACGGCTCCTCGCGACACGCGGCGCGGCAGCTCAAGCGCGCGGCCGGCGTGCTGGTATTTGGCGACGTGGTGAAGATGGGCTTCGGCCTGGGCGGTGAGTTCGGCGAGGGTGCCCTCATCGTCGATGGCGAGATCGTCGAATTCTACGCGCTGGCGGGCCGGCAGTACGGCGTGGCAGAAGACGTCGGTTTCAAGGCCAAGGCCATCCTGTTCCGTTCAAAGAAAGCGCTCGAAGCGTTTCGCAGCAGCCATTCCTGGAAGGTCGGTCGTCACGCACAGGTACCCATGGTGACCTCGCTGGAAAAACCCGGCAGCGTATTGCGCTCCTCCGAGCCGATTGTCGGGCTGGTGTTTACCGAAGACGGCCTGGTGCGCGGCATGGATCTCGATGGCAATAAAATTACCCGCATTGCGCGCTAGCCTGATATAACGTCTCCATCTCAACCGCTCTCGCCCACAGGAATTCACATGTCCGTGCCGTCTCCTATTGTCGATCTGTTGCATGCGCAGCGGCCGCCGCTGGGCGAGGTGGTCACAGTGCGGGGCTGGCTGCGCAGCAAGCGTGACTCCAAGGCCGGTATCTCGTTTCTCGCTGTCCACGACGGTTCCACCTTCGATGCGATCCAGGCGGTCGCGCCCGACACGCTGGCCAACTACGAGACCGAGGTGCTGGGCCTGACCACCGGTTGCGCCGTCGTGGTCGAAGGGGAACTGGTCGCGTCCCAGGGCAAGGGGCAGAGTGTTGAAATCCAGGCGTCGCGTGTCGAGGTGGTCGGTGTGGTCGACGATCCGGAGACCTACCCGATCGCCAAGAAACGGCACACCTTCGAATACCTGCGCACCCAGGCGCACCTGCGCCCGCGCACCAATACCTTCGGTGCGATCACCCGGGTGCGAACGGCGCTGGCCAACGCCATTCACAATTATTTCTTCGAGCGGGGCTTTCACTGGGTTAACACGCCGATTATTACCGGCAGTGACTGTGAAGGGGCGGGGGAGCTGTTTCGCGTCAGCACGCTCGACCTGGCGAACCTGCCGCGCACCGCGGACGGTGCAATCGATTATTCGCAGGACTTTTTTGCCAGCGAGGCGTTTCTCTCGGTCTCCGGGCAACTGGAGGTGGAGGCCTACTGCCTGGCGATGAGCAAGGTGTATACATTCGGCCCGACGTTCCGGGCGGAGAATTCACACACCAGCCGCCATCTGGCGGAGTTCTGGATGGTCGAGCCGGAGATCGCGTTTGCCGACCTCGAAGATGACGCCGCACTGGCCCAGGACATGCTCAAGCACGTGATCGGGCAAGTGCTCGATCGCTGCGAGGACGACATCGCATTCTTCAACGAGCGGATAGACGACACCGTGCTGGATCGATTGCGCACGGTGGTCGACCAACCTTTCGAACGCCTGGACTATAGCGAGGCCATCACCATCCTGGAAAACGCGAACGAGAGCTTCGAGTTTCCGGTGGCCTGGGGCGAGGATCTCGCCTCCGAACACGAGCGCTATCTCACCGAGAAACACGTGGGCCGGCCGGTGGTGGTGATGAATTATCCCGCGGCTATCAAGGCGTTTTACATGCGTCTTAATGACGACGGGAAAACCGTCGCGGCGATGGACGTCCTGGCCCCGGGCATCGGCGAGATTATTGGTGGCAGCGCGCGCGAGGAGCGCCTGGACGTGCTTGAGTCGCGCATGGATGACGCCATGAAAGAGGCGCTGTGGTGGTATCGCGACCTGCGCCGCTACGGCAGCGTGCCGCACGCCGGTTTCGGCCTGGGTTTCGAGCGGCTGCTCAACTACATTACCGGTATGGAAAACATCCGCGACGCGATTCCGTTCCCCCGCACCCCCGGCTCCAGCGCGTTCTAGCCAGCGCGTGGCGCGTTCTCGCGCTGACCCATATTGGGCGTTCGAGTCCACACTTGACCCTTATACGGCAGGTTTGAGGCCTTTCCAGCAGTTAACGCAGTGCCGCGAGGATCGCATACTGGGCTCTGTTGTCGCAGTCCAGGCGGCACAACGGGGGGCCACATGCACAATAACGAAAAACAGGGCGTTACCGGTGAGGAAGCTGCCGGACAGTCCGTGATTACCGAAATGATGATCGTCGATACATTCACCCGCCTGATCTTCGAGCAGGACGCTGACCTGTGCGCCAGGGATGCGCAAATTATCGAGGCCTTCCGGGTGGCCGAGCACCAGGTGCGGACCCGCGATACGGTCGGCCTGGGCGATTACCTGCGCGACCTGGGGGTGCGGGAAATGATTGAACTGGTTGGCCGGGTGCGCGACGTGCTTGCGCTCGATCTACCGGGGCTGGCGTCGGCCGACGCGGAGCAGGCCCGAGATGGCCATACACCGCGTATCACTCACTGACTAGTCTTCCGCCGGTTTTTCCTTGGCCGGCTTCAGGCCACAGCCTTCCACGGGCTGGAATTGCGCCTGGTTAACCAGCGCCCGGTCGATAGCGGTGAACGTCAGTTCGACAGCCTGGTGCAGGGCGAAGCGCCGGGTTGTACTGGTCAGGCTGGCCGTCCATTTGTCATAGCTGAACTTCTCCGGGTCCGAGCGCAGATCGACGAAGCCCTCGAGTCCGTTGTCCACCAACCGAACATTGAAGCCGGCACTGGTTACGTGCGTGATAATGGCCGCGTGCCTGGAGTCACCGGCGGCGGCGAGTCGCTCGAGGTAGTTACCGGCCAGCCAGCGCTCGGCTTCCTGTGTCGCGGCTCTCACTGCGGCCAGGCGCCCGGACAATACTGCCAGCGTCTCGCTGTTGACCACCTCGGCTGTCTCATTGCGCAACAGGGACTTGAGCTGCAGGTGCACCAGGAAATCGAGTTGTTTACGCAGCGGCGACGTGCAGTTCGTATAGCAGTCCAGCGCCATGCCCATGTGTTTGCCGGGCTTGGTCGACAATTCCGCCCTAGTGAGCAAACGGTTGACCATGGCGCGCAGGGGCAGGGCATGTGTCCCGGCGGCAAGACCGTGCATGACGGACCGGTAGCCCTCGATCGATTGCAGGTCGTGTTCTGCCAGTTCCGGCGCGTGCATCTCGAGAAACTTCCGCGCCTCTTCAAGGCGGTCGTTCCTGAAGCCAGGGTGTGACACGTAGGGCCCCGAAGCACCGTGCGATTTCAGGAACCGCGCGGCGCACTGGTTCGCGGCGACCATGCATTCTTCCACCAGCTTTTGTGAGAGCAGCTTTTCGTACGGCTCGATCGACTCGATCTGCTTGTCCTCGCCCAGCACCCAGCGGTACTCCTGGCGATCCTCCATCACCAGGCCGTTCGCCTCGCGATGACCGCGCAGTGCCCGGAAGACCTGGTACAGCGCCTCCAGCGGGGTCGCGTGACTCATGAGTTCGTCGAACTGGCCGTTGAGATACCGGTCGACGGCAAAATACGATAGCTTGGCCCGCGAGCGGATCGTCGCCTCGAAAATTTCGTAGTCGCCCACTTCACCCGCGTCACTGACGGCCACCTTGCAGATCAGTGCCGGGCGCACCACATCCTCGGACAGTGCGCAGGTATCCTGCGAGATCGGGATCGGCAGCATCGGCAGGACATCGCCGTGGAAATAGACCGAGGTGCCGCGCGCGGCCAGGTCGCGGTACAGGCTAGAGTCGATGTTCACCACGGAGGTCGGATCCGCGATGGCGACGTAGAGATTCCAGCCGCCCTCGCTGATTTCGGCGTACAGCGCATCGTCGATGTCCTGCGTCTTGGCCGCGTCAATCGAGACGAATTCCATATCGGTGCAGTCGCGCCGCTCTGACGATGTCGCGGCCGTTGCGTTCTCGGCCAGTGCCTCCAGTTCCTTGTCGGTCTGGCTTTGCCAGGTCGTCGGCAGGTGATGCTTGAGCATGCAGTACTGGTTTTCGATACCCGGGGTATCGTCGCGCCCCAGCACCGCCAGTACCTTGGCCTGTGGTTTTCCGTCCTTGATCGGGTGGCGCAGGATGGCGCAATGGATGTAGTCGCCCTCCTTGACGCCGTTGCGCGCGTGCGGGGGAATAAACAGCCAGCGGCTCAGCTGCGGCAGGTCCGGGTCGACGAAAACTGCCTTGCCCTTGCGCACGCAGCGACCGGTGAACGACCCCAGCGGGCTGTCCAGCAGCTTCTCAATATCCGCAATAGTTTTGTTGTCTTTCGTCGGTCGAATGCAGACGCGCACGCGATCGTCGGGAAATGCCTTGAGCATCTCCTGCGGCGGGATAAAAATCTCACGGCCGTCATCGAGGACTGCGAAGCCGTAACGCGCTGCGGTGCCTTTGATGACCGCGTCGGCGCGTTCCTTCTCGGCCTCCATTTGTGATTTCAGGCCCTTGAGCTGTGAGAGCGACTCCTGATTGAGCATTGGTGGGTGACTGTTCAAGCGAGATAAGTCCATCATCGTAGCCCAATTCCTGCCCGGTGTCAGCGCGCGAGCGCGATGCGCTGTTGAGGCCGGTACTATTGCGGGATCGCCATTGACAGCCGGGTCTCGGCAGTTCAATAATCGAGGCAGACCAGTAACCCGGTGTCGACGGCACTCTCGAAAGCCGCGGCACTTTCGGAAAAAGAACCAGGTACTGGACAGGGGCTTTCACACGTATTACGTACCCGGCAGTCAGCGCGTCAGCGCACACCCAGCGTCCTCGGCATCCACCGCGGCTCCGGCCCCTTCGACACCCCCTATCTTCACCCGCGTTGTTTACTCACACTCCCTCATGAGGTTTCCTGTATGGATTCACGCACGACCCTGCGCGTAGAAAACCCCACCCCTATCAAGCCAGCCCTGAAAAAGACGTTTGTGCTGGACACCAATGTACTGCTGCACGACCCGATGGCTGTTACCGCCTTCAAGCATCACCACGTTGTCATCCCCATGACCGTTCTCGAGGAACTCGATGCGATCAAGGATCGACGCGATAAAACTGTCAGTCGAGAGGCGCGCATCGCCATCGGCATGATTGACAAGGTGGTGAGCAGTGCCTCGCCCCAGGCGATTCAGGAGGGCGTCGAGATACAGGCGACACGGCGTGAGGGCGCCGAGGCCGGCACGCTGGCAATCTACCCGGACCAGCGAATCACGGACACCTCGGACATTCCCTACCTGGATGGCACAACCGACCAGGCCAATGACAACCGCATTATCAATGTCGCGCTGCGCCTGAACGCACAGAACCCGGATCAGCATGTGTGCCTTGTCACCAAGGACATCAATATGCGCATCAAGGCCAAGGGCTCGGGCCTGGCCAATGTCGAAGACTACATGCGCGACCAGGTGCTCGATGACATCGATCTGCTCGCCATGGGGTACGAGCGTATCGAAGGTGACTTCTGGTCGACGGTCAGTGAGGTCGATACCCTTCGTGAAGGTGATTGCACCCTGCACCGCGTCTCGCGCAAGGTGTTGCCGCGGGCCTACCCCAATATGTTCGTCTGTGATGATCAGGAGTTCATTGCCTTCGTCAAACGGATCGATCGCGATCACGTCTACCTGCGCTGCGACAGCCGTGACAACCTCATGAACCGCCGCTTCTGGGGCTTGTCGCCGCGCAACCTCGAGCAGGCCATGGCCATGTCGCTGCTCGACGATGACAGCATCGACATGACGGTTATGACCGGCCCGGCGGGGTCGGGCAAAACCCTGCTGGCACTGGCCTACGGCCTGCACGCCATTCTCGAGCAGGGCAAGTACAGCAAGCTGATTGTCGCGCGCTCCACGCCACCTATTGCCGAGGAAATCGGTTTCCTGCCCGGCACGGAAGAGGAAAAGATGGCGCCCTGGCTCGCGGCCTTTGACGACAACCTGGAGATTCTTCACGGCACCGACGAGTCGTGCCACGGCAGTATCGATTACGTGAAGGAGCGGGCGAACATCCAGTTCAAATCGCTCAACTTCATGCGGGGCCGGTCGTTCAACAATGCCTACATCATAATTGACGAGAGCCAGGGGCTGACCCAGTTCCAGCTGAAGTCGGTGATCAGCCGCGTGGGCGCCGATTCCAAGATTGTGGTGTTGGGCAACCTCGCCCAGATCGACAACAAGTACATCTCACCGCTGACCTCGGGGCTGACCTACCTCGTGGAAAAGAGCAAGCACTACCAGCATGCAGGGATCATGCACGTCAACGGGATTGTACGGTCGCGCCTGGCCGCCTTCGCCGAGGAGCACCTCTAGGGTGTGTTAGTGGCGCAGGTCGCGCTCCAGGACGACCTCGAAGCGCAGCATGATGTTCCACACGCCCTCGCGGTCTTCATCTTCGAGACGCTTGCGCAGGTTGTAACTGGGCTCGACCTCGAAGAACAGGTACTTGCGGTAGAAGTTGCGTCGGAACACGATGCCGGCGCGATAGTTCTCGATGAATGAAGGGTCGGTGTTGCCGACCACGCCGGCGTAATAGCTGATCACCTGCTGGTCGGCGTTCACTTCCGGCGGTTGCCGTACGCTCATTGACAGCACGCTGCGCCATTCTGCGCCGAGGGTTTCCTCGCCGTACACGATACGGTTGCTCCAGCGCAGCAGGCGCGTGTCGCCGTAGATACGGTCGAGGTTGAGCTGACCGGTCGTGTAGAAACCCTCGTCATTTTCCCACTCCAGCCGCTGGGTGAAGCGGTAGTAGTGCACATCGTCGATGGGGCCCTTGTTGCGGTAACGCACACCCGGGCGCAGGCCGTCGGAGTTGATGTTGAGCGTGAGGTCGACCCGCTCGCGGCTGGCCTCATTCACGTTGAACAAAAGCTCGGCGCTGTCGCCATCTTCACGGTCATCTTCCACGACCGTGTCGCCGTCCTCGCCGCTGAACACGAGGTTCAGCCGTTGGGATACCTTGGGCAATTGGAGTTTGCCGCGCAGGCGCACCTTCGTGTTGTAGTCGTCCTGCTCGTCCCAGCTGTTGCGCCACTGGATGCGCAGCTGTGACTCAGCCTGTTCCAGGTCGTAGTTGGGCTCGCCAAAGAAGTCGTCCATCCACTCGGTCAGGGCCTGGGCCTGGTCGGTGGCGTAGGCGTGGCTGGTGTCTATCCAGTTGGGATCGATGGCCTCGTCACCGGTCGCATCCTCGCTCTCACCCTGCTGTGTCTGCGCGCCGGGTAGCTCGGGGCGCAGGTAACGACGGTCTTCCTGTGCGGCAGCGCCCGCGGCCAGCGCGAGTGCGAGACAGAAAGCGGTAATGTGACCGATGTTTGGCATTGTCCGGGCCGGGCCCTTGTTTGGTTCTCTTGCGTTGCGCGTTACACTAGCGACCATGCAACGACTCTTCATACTCATCCAGTATCTGTTACCGCATCATGCTTTGTCGCGGCTTACAGGTATGTTAGCTGAACTGCGTCACCCTTTGTGGTTAAAAAATTGGGTAATTGGACAGTTTGTCCGCGCTTTCAAGGTCGACATGAGTGAGGCGCAGGAGCCCGACTGCACGCAATATCCGAGTTTCAATGAATTTTTCACACGTGAGCTGCGCGAGGGTGTTCGGCCCATCGCACAGGCCGACGTGGTCTGCCCGGCCGACGGCGCGATCAGCCAGATGGGTCCGATCAACAGTGGCCTTTTGCTGCAGGCCAAGGGCCGCTACTTCACTGTCGAGGATCTGCTGGGCGGTGATGCAGAACGCGCCGCACAGTTTGCCGCCGGACAGTTTGCCACCATCTACCTGTCGCCGCGGGACTACCACCGCGTGCACATGCCACTCGATGGCACGCTGGTCGCGACAACGTACGTTCCGGGCAAGCTTTTCTCCGTGAACGGGGTTACGGCGCAAAATGTCGATCGCCTGTTTGCCCGCAATGAGCGCCTGGTGTGTCACTTTGATACAGCCCTGGGGCCGGTGGCGGTCATCCTCGTCGGCGCGATGATCGTTGCGGGCATTGAGACAGTGTGGGATGGACAGGTCGCGCCGCCGCCGCGCGGCCCGGTGACGAAGCGTTTCGATGCGCTGCCACAGCCGGTTACCCTCGCGCGCGGTGACGAACTGGGCCGCATCGACTGGGCGGAAGGTTACGGCCCCGACAGCGTTACCCGAATGGGTGAAGCGCTTGCGCAGGCGGTCGCGAACGCCGGCGGCGTCAGCTCTGCTCCAGACTGTTGACGATGTGCCGGTAGCTCGCCAGGCGCGTCTCGGTGATCGCGCCGCTGGCCACCGCTTCCAGCAACGCACAGCCAGGCTCGCCCTGGTGCAGGCAGTCGCGAAACTTGCAGGTGCCCAGGTAGGGACGAAACTCGACAAACCCCTGTTCAACCGTGCGCCGGTCCATGTGCCAGAGTCCGAACTCCCGAATTCCCGGCGAGTCGATCAGCCGGCCGCCGCAGGCCAGGTGAAACAATCGGGCGGTAGTCGTGGTGTGAGTGCCCTTGCGTGTGTTCGGTGACAGATCGGCGGTGCGCTGGTCGGCATCTGGCAGCAGGGCGTTCACCAGCGATGACTTG
>CAYGOX010000047.1:7861-16058 GCA_964351485.1 uncultured Halioglobus sp. | reverse complement strand
AACGCTGGGGCATAGAGTTCAACAATTTCTGGTCGATCAACGACATCTGGTCGGTCGAGGCCGATATCGCCTGGACAGACGCGCAATTCCGCGGTGATGCGCCCGAGGGCAACCGCATTCCCGGCGCACTGGAGTGGGTCGTCAGCGGCGCAGTCTCTGCGCAGTTTCCCTCGGGCTGGTTCGGATCGTTACGCGCACGCTATTTCGATGAAGCGCCGCTGGTGGAAGACAACAGCGTGACGTCCGACGGTTCCGCCATGGTCAACCTGGCGCTGGGCTGGTCCGGCGATCTTTACAGGTTCCAGCTCGATGTTCTGAACCTGCTCGACTCCAACGACCACGATATCGACTATTTTTATGCGTCACGGCTACCCGGGGAGCCCACCGAGGGCGTCGAGGACAGGCACTACCACGTATTCGAACCAAGACAGGTAAGGGTCTACGCAAGCCGCAGCTTTTAACCGACGATCTCATCACCCACATTGAGGACGACAACATGCTGACTGAATTTCAGGACAAGGTAGCCGTTATCACCGGGGCCGGCGGCGGGATTGGCGCCGCGCTCGCGCGCGGATTCGCCTCAGAGGGCATGCGCGTTGTCGTCGCCGATATCGATGAAGCCGGCGCTCGCGCAACCGCGCAGGCAATCGGCGAGGCGGCGCACCCATTCAAGGTCGATGTCGCCGACGAAAGCTCAGTGCAGCAACTGGCAGACTTCGCGTTCGACACCCTCGGCCAGGTGGACCTGCTAATCAACAACGCCGGCGTCTTCCAGGGCGGCCTGACCTGGGAGCGCAGCCGGCAGGACTGGGAGTGGATTTTCAGCGTCAATGTCTACGGCATCATCCACGGCATCAAGGCCTTCGTGCCCCGCATGATTGCGCAGGACACGGCAGGACACGTGGTCAACACCGCCTCGGTGGCGGCTTACGTGGCCGGCCCGATGTCAGCGCCGTATGTGGTGTCGAAGAACACCGCGATGTCGATCACCGAATGCCTGGCCCTCGACCTCAACCTCGTCGGATCCAAAATCGGCGCCAGCGTGCTCACCCCCAGCAACTTCAACACCGGCATCGCACAAACCGCCCAGCTGAGACCGCAAGCACTGGGCAGGGATACCACCGATGACGGCGTGGCCTGCGCCGATGCATTGCAGTCGATGCTGGATGTCGGCGCCGATCCCGCCGACGCGTTTGGTCCCGTCCTGGACGGTGTGCGCAACAACACCTTCCTTATCGCGACGAAACCGAGCTTTAAGGAGCAACTGAAAGTGCGCTACGACGCGCTCCTGGAGCAGGCGTTGCCGCCGATGGCCGAGGTCGACTGAGACGGCGCGCCTGTCACACGCGTTCGACGTCGACCACCACGCCGTTCATGTGCGACATGCCCGATACGGGCTCGATGGACCCGGGCCCGTCGGGCATGATGATATTCACGTTTACGCCGGTGGTATGTTTCGCCGTCGAAAGGCCGTTGGCCGACTGGTGCCCCCACCCGTGCGGAACCGCGACGCTGCCGGGCACCATGTCCGCGTCAATTCGCACGGGCACCTCTACCGAAACGCCGTCGCGCGACACCCGCGCACGATCACCCTCTGCCAGAGATCGAGGCGCTGCATCATCCGGATGAATGTAGAGATAGTTTGTGCTGCGCTCGCCCTTGATAAACGTCTGAACATTATGCGTCCAGCTGTTGTGTGAGTAGCGCTCGCGTTTCTGGATTATTTTCAGCGAACCTGCGGTGGCGAGTTCTTCATCGTAGACCGCTGCCAGGGTTTTCGCCCGCGCGACCAGTGGCGGCGGCGCCAGCTGCACCCTGCCATTGGGCGTGGCAACCCGCTTGCCCAGGTAGTCACCCGGCTGATTGGGTTCAAGCAAAACCCCGTCGGGTTGACGGCGCAGTTTGGCAAGTCCTCCCAGCTTCGCCGAACGCGCCAACATCGAATAAAAGGCCTTTTCCAGTGATTGGCCGCCACGCCCGAGCCCCTTGCCGGCGAGCCACTGCGCCGCGTTGCTCAACATCTGCAAGGCACGCGAACCGCCCAGAGGCTTACCCGCCCGCTGGCACAGCTGCCGGAACACCAGCGCCTCGTCACGCGCCTCGCCCGGCGGTGCCAGCACCTCGTCGGTGTAGGTGAAGGCGCGGTCGGGCATCAGGCCCATCACCGTGAAAAAGTAAAACGGGATATCGGGGCGCTCCAGCCCGTGCAGCCCCGGCAGGATATAGTCGGCGTATTCAGCCGTCTCATTGCGCACGATATCCATGCAGACGAACAACTCCAGTTCGTCAAACGCCTCGGCCAGGCGGCCGCTGCCGGCACAGCTGAGCAGGGGGTTACCGGCCAGGTTGAACATCGCACGAATCTTGCCCTCGCCGGGCGTGAGAATTTCATCGGCCATGATGCCGGCGGGAATAACGGAGTTAACATAGGGGATGCCATCGATCCGCGAGCGCGCCTCTTCGGCCTTCGCAGCTGGCCGGGGAATGACCGACTTGCCTGCCAGCACCCCGCCTCGCTTATCGAGGTTACCGGTAATGGCGTTGATCGCCTCCTGCAACCAGTACACCAGCAACCCGAAGCGCCCCTGGTTGACGCCCGTCGAGTGATACAGCGCCGCGCCATCGGCGTCCAGGTAATCTGTCACCATCTGGCGCAGCAGCGCCGCATCGATGCCGGTGACGGCGGCGGTACGTTCGGGAGACCAGTCGGCAGCAACCCTGGCCAACTCGTCAAAGCCATCCATATAACGATCAACATGGGCGCGATCGAAAGCGCCGCGCGCGATCACCTCGTGCAAAAAGCCGAGCATGAAAAACACATCGGTATCGGGCCGGATGGGAATGTGCGTGCCGGCCTGTTTCGCCGATTCGGTGTTACGCGGGTTGACCCAGTACACCTTGCCGCCACGCTCTTCGATGGCCTTGATGCGCTTCATCGGGTGCGGCATGGAGATAAAACTCATCTTGGAGATCACCGGGTTACTGCCAACGGCGATGAGTAACCGGGTGTGATCGATATCGGGAAAGACCTGCTCGTTGGGCCCGCCGAACACCAGCTGCCCGCCGGCAAATTTGCTGGAGCAATCCTGCGTACCGGGTGTGAAGAGCTTGTCGGAATCAAACGCCCTGAGAAACCCGGTCAACACCATCATGGGCCACAGGCTGAACCCGATCGGGTTCCCGGAATACGCGGCAATTGCGCCGCCACCGTGCTGCGCGTGGATCGTGCGCAACTTCGTTGCGATTTCCTGCAGTGCGGTGTCCCACGAAACAGGGACAAACTGCCCGTCCACCTTCTTCAGGGGCGTCGTCAGCCTGTCGGGGCTGTGCACGAACTCCCCCATTTTCAGGCCCTTGATGCAGGCATACCCTTTACTGGTGACGTGATCCTTGTTCGGCTCGATGGCCGTAACACGACCATCCTGCGTGGTTACAACCAGCCCGCACTGCGCTTCGCAGATCCGGCAGAAGGTTTTGACTTTTTCCAAGATAACCTCGGCTTCGTTATTCGTCCGGCGGCGATTCGCCACGCGGTCGCCACTCAAAGCGTTCGATGTAGCCCAGTTCAGCTGCGACACCGTCGGCCGTGACCCCGATGACCCGGATCTCCAGCGGCTCTCCATCGCGCAACAGGTCGCGCGGCAGCACGACGCTGAACCCGGCATTGGGCACCGCGTGGTGCTTGAGAATATCCGCGCGCGGCAGGCGATTATGCGGGCCGCGATAGACGCCCCTGCCATTGGCAAAAACCAGGACTTCTTTCACCGCCTCACGTGCCTGAGGGTCGATCACCCAGCCGGAGACTTTCAGTGAATGGTCAAGCGTGGTCGACGTGTCGACATACCCGTGCACAGCGCCGGGGACCAGGGCCATTGAAGAATCACCCTCACCAAACTGCACCACCTCCGCACTGGCGCCGGGTTCGAGTGAGAACACCGAACGCCCGGAGCTGCCCGCCAGCAGAAGATGACCCGGGCGCTGCGCGTCTACAAAATACAGCTCCACAACATTGTGTCCCGACGTGAAACCGGCTTCGGGCAGCAGCGCGGTGTAGCGCCACTGCCCGCCGGTATCCTCATACAGTACAGCGGAAGTCACCAGAACACCGTTGTGCGCCACCCGCACCGAGGTAGCGGGCGGCTGGTCGACGCCGACCAGCGTCCCGGTGACAAGGCCGGGTACGTACCCGCTCTGCGGATCAACGACGTGCAGCAGTGTTGACTGGTCGATGGTCAGGCTGGCAGGGGCGGGACTGATTTCGAACCGGGACAGCGACTGGCCAAGCCACGGGTTATCCGCCGCGCGCAAACCGGCAACCGGTTGCACACCCTCTCCAAAGCGCGCTATACGCTGCGCGATTCGTGCCTCGCGGCCCGGCAGCTGCGCGTCGACATCAACCGGGTTGCTCGCCCAGCGCGCATAAAAATCGTAGTAGCGCTTTGTCGTACGCGCGGCGACTTCGGCAGAATTCACCGGCCTGCCGTCAACCGGTTGCGGCAGCGGCAGGTCAAGGGCCTCGGCAATTGTCGGCAGGATATCGGTGATCTCAACGTTGGCGTCGCTGATACTCCCGGTGCCCTGACCGGGCAACTTGATAAACAGCGGCACCGGTAACACCTCGGCAAGATTGGTCCCGGTCAGCTTTCGCGTCGCATCGCCGGGCGCGAAGTTCACCCCATGATCCGAGACCACCACCAGCAGGGCGTCGTCGAACAGGTCATTTTCACGCAACGCTGTTACGATGCGGCCCAGCCAGGCATCGGCGAGGACAACCTGCCACAGGTATCGCTCATGGCCCTGCGCCACCAGCTCGGCGTTGGCCTCCCAGTAAACATCACCCTTGTCCATGCCCGGTACGCGCCCGCCCTCCACGCGCATATACATCGTGCCAGACGGATAGTAGCTCCAGGGACGGTGCGGCAGCAGCGAATGCATGAAATGCAGCGGCGGCTTTTCCCCGCGCGGCGTAATGCCCGCCAAAAACTCCCCCAGGTGCTGCGCGCGATCGCCATTGAGATTGGTGCGCAGCGCGTCGCGCACCTCGGACTCCATGACACGGTACACGTCCTTCCTGGCCTGCAAGTTACCGCCCTTGATAAAACCGCCCCACTTGTGGCCCAGCGGCGGCAACTTGTGGCTGTACTGCGCCGGTACGGCCATGTGGCCGTAGACTGCTGACAGATCGGTGATCAGTTGCCGAACTGCCTCGCGCAATGGTAATGGCCTGGACAGACAGGACTGCCTGGCACACAAGCGCGTGACGGACTCGCGCACATTGAACTGGTGCGTGTCGCCCAACAGGGTGAACAGTGTCTGCGGATGCTGCGCGGCGATGGGCAGAGCTTCCGTATCGGGATAGCGCCCGCTGAGAATAGCCGGGACGGCGTAATTGGTGACCGGGACAACGGTAGTTGCGTTGCGATACCAGGTTGACGTCGCACCCAGTGCCGCAAAGTTTGGAAAACGCTGCGCGTCGATCCGGTTGCCGGAATCGAGCAGCGCGTTGAGCGCCAGCTCATCGAACAGGATGACCACCACCGGTGGATAGCCGCCGGACTGTGCATCGCCCGCACTCTGTCCCATATTGGCGACCTGTGCCACGGGCTGGCGCACGGCCTTGATCGTGTCCGACCACAGGAACACGACGGGGAAAACCAGTATCGCCATGGCCATGAACGTTACCAGGGAGCGGGCGCTGGCCGACCTGGCATAAAAGGCAGTAAGGCCCAATGCAACGGTGAGACAGACCAGCAGCGCCGTCAGGCCGGAAAACCATTCACCCTGACGCGCCGCGACCAGGCAAAAACCGAAGATCAGCGCCATAACCGTGAACAGGTAAACGATACGCGCCAGCACCTTCGAGACCAGCTGTGTCAGCGCGGTTGGCAGCAGCAATACCGCGGGCAGCAGCAGGCTCACACACACCACTACCAGGTAGACATTGAGTGCCGGGGCATCGCGCGCCACAAAGAACTCCGCCTGGGCGGACAGCAGATCGTACAGCGGCTGAGCCACGGCGAAACCGGCCAGGGCGGCCAGGTGAAGGAACTTCAGCGGCAGTGACATCCTGTCAATGGGGCTCTCCATGGGGCGAATCAGCCGTTCATGCCCGAAACAGCGTGAACAGCCCGATCGCGATAAAGCCTATCCCCGCCACGTACTGCAGTTTGCGCGGATCGATATATTCGGAGAGCAATGTCCCGGCCAGCACACCGATCGCCGATGCCACGATCAGCGCCAGGGAGGCCGCAAAGAAAACTGCGTACTTACTGACCTCCTTGTCGGCGGCGAACAGCATGGTAGCCAGCTGCGTCTTGTCGCCCAGCTCTGCGATAAACACAGACGCAAAGATTGTCAGGAATACCTTCCAGTCCATAGCAGCTCTCTTAACAACATCAACCCCGAATCAGGGTCAGTGTACTACTATGTCGGCGCCTGACTAAAGGTGAGGCTGGCCCTGAAGCGGCGTTCGAACTGCCGCTGGGCGCTGTCGTGGTCGATTCGCTTGCCCCAGTTGAGAATGGTATACCCCTCATCGGCAAGGCCCGCCAGATCGGGGAGTTCACCGGTAAACACCGATTTGCGGAAGCCGCGCGCCACAACCGGCTCGACACCGGTACGGTGCCAGGTCCAGAGCAGGTAGGTCGGCTCGAACAGCAGCCGTTTGCGGTTCCAGTTGGCGGGAATTTCGGTCAGCGCCGACTTGCGGATTACGCGTGGTATATGCAGTACCGGGTTGGGCGCGTAGACACTCTGGCAGCGGAAAAACGAAAGGGTTTCCCAAAGCCAGTTTTCCCAGTTTCCAAGTTCCTCATTCGGACGCTTGCGCTGGCGATGTCGCACCAGCGGTGCCTCGAAAACGGCGACGGGATCTTCCAGTGGACTGAGCAGTGCCATATCGTCGTGCCACCAGATCCAGGCATCCATGTGCGCGGCGAATATTTCCTGGTGCTCCCACAGGCGCTTGATTTTGTTGGCGCCGTCGGAGTGAGACCAGTCAGTCAGCGGCTCAACGGCGTGGTGCGCCAGCCAGTCGCGCGGTGGCAGGTTGGCCTCCTGTGTCATCAGTACGATGGGCCAGTCACCCAGGTTCGCACGGATGGACGCCACCACCACCGGCAGATAATCGCGCGGCTTTGGGACATAACTGATAGCAATGGGTGGTCGATGCATATTACATCGCCACCCATTGCCGGTTGAGGAGACGGCCGATCACCGCGGGGGGTGTGTAGCCGTCAAAGACAGGTCAACGAGCTGTCGACTACAGGTCATCGGAGTCGTCTGAATCGTCCGAGTCATCGGAGTCGTCTGAATCATCAGAGTCGTCTGAGTCGTCCGAATCATCGGAGTCATCCGAATCATCTGAATCGTCGGAATCGTCTGAGTCATCCGAATCGTCTGAATCATCTGAATCATCTGAATCATCTGAATCATCTGAATCATCTGAATCATCTGAATCATCTGAGTCGTCCGAATCATCATCCGGGTCGCCGCCATCGAGCACGCTGTCGCTCTCGAACTCCACCTCGTCGGCAACCCCGTCAGGCGTTTCTTCATCCTTCACCTTGATCAGGTCGCCCACGTTGAGCTGTGCGTAGAATTCCCCGGCGGAGATATCCTCGTCGCGCTGCGTCTCGAACTCGGCTCCCGCCGTACTGAACGTAATGCCCAGCAGGGTCACCGTGAGGCCCGGCTCGAAAGACTCCACCGGTGCCTGGATAACGTCGTCATCGCGGTCGTCCCGGTCGATACGCGTGGCGATCAGGTCACCGCCATCCATAATCGCCTCGATTTCCAGGAAGTCGCCTTCACTGAGCGCGCCAACCGTCAGCCGATCGGTGACGCCTGTATCGTCGTCCAGTCGCGTGCCGGAATTCACTCGCACGGTCACCGAACCACCGAAGAGACCCAGGCGAATCGTGTCACCGGAGACTGACTCCACCTCTGCATCGATCTCGATTCGACCGCGACGGGCCTGCACACGCTCAGCGCTAAGCACAGTCCCCGTCCAGACGCCTTCGACCTGCACGAATGCGCCATTGGCCAGCGCGAACCCCTGCGGTGAAACCGACGCGTTGGAAGCGTCGACCGGCACGCCGTTGATTTCAAACCGCGCACCGTTGAGCCCGGTCACGGGGCCCTGGACGCTGAGGTCATCGTTGGCAGACACCACATTGCCAGGGCCCGATTCACCCTG
>CAYGOX010000047.1:0-7851 GCA_964351485.1 uncultured Halioglobus sp. | reverse complement strand
CCACGACGATGCCGTCCTGCACAACCCCTTTCACCTCGACACGCTGGCCGTTGGCCAGTGCGTTGCCCGGAATGTCCTCGAGATTGGCCTGGCCGAAGTCTACTGTCAGGTCGTTGATCGCAAACGTGCCCTGACCAAGGGCGCTTACCACGCCGCGAATTTCCACCTCGCTCGTGCCCGGTACAAAGTTCGACTTTTTCTCAACCCGCGTGGCGCGCAGCGTATCGGCGCTCTCACGGAAGCCCGACACCTCGATCACATCATCGAGCGCCAGGGAGTCGAAGCTCACGCCGTCGAACACGGTGCCGGTACGCTCTACGATGACCTTCAGACCCAACACGGTCAGCGTTTTCGCATCACCGTCGATATTCGCCTCAATGGACGACACCGGCCCTTCCACCTCGTCATCAAACGTCACTCGCAGTGCATTGCCCGAGGCGCCGTTGCCTGTCAGTTCACCACTGACCGTAACCACCATTCCCAGTTTCAGAGCACTTTCATCAGCGCGCTCGCCGTCGACAAAAATCTCCGCGTTGTCGGTTTCGAACTCGACGCCGTTCACGAAGATGCTGCCAAAGCCGTCAATGGTTCCCGAACTGACTGCGCCGCTGCCGCCGATCCCTTCGCTGGGCGGATTCACAATGCTGGCCAGGCCGCCGGAGCCTCCCCCACCGCAGGCGGTCAACGATGCGGCCACGACAGCCGCTGCGAGTTTGTTCTTAAGAAAAATATCCATCTCTCTCTCCTAGTCGAGACCTTCGCTGTAGTAAATGCCTACAGCGACATAAGCTGCATTGTCGGTACCGCGTTCTTCGCTACTCACTTCCCGGCTGGTCAGCCAGGCATCGTAGTCTTCCAGCAATGCCTGGGAGCGCGCGTTCGAATATTCGCGAAACTCCTCCAGGGCATCCCGTCGCAGATACGCGGTGGACACCTTTCGCTGAAAGCGTCGTTCACCCGGCTGCGCGGTAATATTGATTGAAACCGTGTTGATCAGCTCCGCCACGTCGACACCGAGGATGTTGAGAACATCCGGTTCGGTGTCCATCGGGATGTAGGCGCGCGAGAGCAGCTCAACCTTGCCGTCCTCTACGCGAACGTTCCCGGCCTCCTCCAGTACCTTCAGCAGCGCCACCGGGGGAACGTCCCCACTGTATTCGCGCACCAGATCGCTGAAGCTGTTGGGTGACTGCTCAATGGACAGCACTGCCGGCTCGTCATTATTCTGGAATCGCTCGTCGTTGACCCAGCCGCTCAGCACCCGGACCGCCCGGTTATAGCGCAACCGCGACGATGCTTCTTCGGCGCCATCGGCCTCGCTGAGCTGCTTGACGGCTTTGCGGCTGAGGCCCGTAAGCGCCGCAACCCCGGAGACGGTCGGGCGACGCCCGGCGCGCTCCATGTGCGTGTACCCGGCCTTTACAAACGCATCGCGCGCCAGCTCCTCGAACAATCCGTAAGCCGCACCATGACTGAGGAACAGCCGGGCCAGCGGTACCAGGATTTTCGTCACCGCATTTTGCAGTGCTTGGTCAATTGCAGATGTCATAATTGGGATTCTAGTCCCAAAAATAGCAAAGTCAACACGATGAGTGCGTAATTTTTCCAATTCTCCCGCGGCCGCCCTGCGCACTTGACGCCGATTGCACCCAACCCCAATAGTAACGCTGCACAGCGCCCGGTTCGGCGCTCACCCGCACCCACCCAAACAAGGACCTGGAACGCCATGCTGGATTTCAAGGACAAGTGCGTCATCGTCACCGCCGCCGGGGCCGGCATCGGCCGCTCCAGCGCAACCCTGTTTGCGCAGTACGGCGCGGCGGTGGTGGTCAATGACATCGACCCGGCAACGGCGCAACAAACAGCCGCCGATATCACGGCCGCCGGTGGCACTGCCACCGCCTGCCCCGGCGACGTCAGTCAGCGCGAGTTCGTGGACGCCCTGGTCGCCACCGCCTGCGAGACCTTCGGTCGCCTCGACGTGATGTTCAACAACGCCGGCGGCGCTTTCCCGCAACCGATGCTTGAGCTCGACGAAGCCGAGTACCGCAGGCTGATGGCGCTGAACCTGGACGCGACCTATTTCGGCACCCAGGCGGCGCTGCCGGTCATGCTGGCGCAGGGCAAGGGCTGCATCCTTTCAACCACCTCCGGCGCCGGGTTGAGCGCCATGCCCGGACTTGCCGTTTACGGAATGGCCAAGGCCGGTGTGATCTCGCTCATGCGCAGCGTCGCCACCGAGTACGGACGCCAGGGCATCCGCGCCGTGAGCATTTCACCGGGCGCCATGGAAACGCCCGGCCTGGTGTCCTGGCTCAAAACGCTCCCCGGTGGCGTCAAGGGCTACAACGATGCACAACCCCAGGGCAGGCTGGGCACCCCGGAGGAAATTGCCAGCGCTGCGGTTTTTCTCGCCTCGGACGGGGCGAGCTTCATCAACGGCGCCGTGATCCCGGTCGACGGCGCGGTGCATTCCACGCTCTGGAATCCGCTGTGACATGCCAAACGGGTGACGCGCCGATCAGCTTCCTGCTAGATTGACGCAATCAATCAGGGAGGAGTTACGCATGACCTATCGCGTTGTGTACTGGGGCACGGGAAACGTCGGCCGCCATGGATTACGCCACACCATTGCCCACCCGGGGCTCGACCTCGTGGGGCTGCACGCCCACAGCGAATCCAAACAGGGCCGCGATGCCGGTGAGATCGCCGGGCTGGCGGTTGAAACCGGTATCCGCGCTACAAACGATGTCGATGCACTTCTGGCGCTGAAACCCGATGTCGTTATTTATTCTGCCAACGGCGAGCTGCGCCCGCACGACGCCATCGCCGACCTGGCGCGGATACTGCGCGCGGGCATCGACGTGGTGAGCGTGGCCATGATCAAGATGATCTACCCCCCGCACGGATTGCCCGAGGAGCGCGAACCGCTCGAGGCCGCGTGCAAGGCGGGAAACAGCACGCTGTTTATCAACGGTATCGATCCGGGTTTTTCCGGCGACGTGCTGCCGCTGGCCGCCCTGCAGCTGTCTGACCAGATCGAGGAAATCCGCTCCCAGGAAATCGTCGACTACGGCACCTACGAAGATCCGGAATTTACCGGCATGGTATTCGGCTTCGGCCAGCCGCCCGAGGCAAAGCCCATCATGGCCGAGCCCGGCATGCTCACCGACGGCTGGGGCGCGATGGTGAAACTCCTGGCCAGTGCGGTGGATGTGGAACTGGATGAAATTCGCGAGGTATTCGAGCGCGAGTACGCCGCCGAAACATTCACCTGCCCGATGATGACCGTGGAGAAAGGCCACTGCAGCGCGGTTCGGTTTGAAGTGCAGGGTATCGTCGACGGTAAACCGCTGATCGTGGCCGAACACGTCACCCGGCTTTCACAGGATCAGGCGCCCCACTGGCCCAAGGCGCCCGACGGACGCATGGGCGTGCACCGGGCGATCGTAACCGGCAATCCCGGCGTGCAGCTGGAATGCTTTATCACCGGCGAGGACGGCGATCACAATACCGGCGGGGTACAGGGCACGATCATGCGCGTCATCAACGCCATTCCGGCGGTCGTCGCGCACGACCCGGGCATTATCTCAACCCTGGATCTGCCCTACACGCCCAGCCGCAACATCGCCTGACGCGCGCGCCGCTAGCGGCTCTGCAACCAGGCCTGCGTCTGCGCCAGGCCGAGCAGCACGAGGTCGCCCATGGTCAGCGTCATGTCGACCAGGTGCAGACCCCAGCCATCGCCGCCGATAAATTCGCCGTTGAAATCATCGGCGCGCGGGTCATCCATGTCAGGTATGACGAACGCCTCCAGGTAGTTGACGTCGTTGTCATCCTCCTGGCAGAGCCCGCGAACAAAATTCGGCATTTTGTAAAACGGCGTGGTGATTTCGGGCGCCGTGTCCGGGTCGGCGAAGGGGCCATCGGCGCGCTTGATAATCACGGCTTCCAGCGCCGGCGTGCTCATGACGGGGAAGTAGGCGTCCAGTTCGGAGCTGCCGCCGGAGGGCGCACCGGGATTGACGCACACCGCGCGGGTGCCGTCACCGGGCAAACCGAAACGCGCTTCACCCGCAGCGAGAAAGGGATCGTTCTCGCGGTACGTCGCAAAGCTGACAACGCAGCCGGTCTGATCGAACGTGCGACACACGCCGACATCGCGGAACGTCGCACCGACATCGGCGCCCTCGGGCACCTGCACATCCCAGCCCAACAGGTGCGCGGCAACCAAGCGGTCGAGCAGCGTCGCATCCGTCTCCACGATATTGGCGATCAACTCACGCAGGTGACTCGCGCCCTGTGAGTGGCCGATAAGAATAAAGCCGCGACCGTCGTTGTGATGGGCGATGTACTGCCTGAAGCTGTCCACCACGTCACCGTAAGCCAGCTCGCGATCCGCCCCGAGGTCTGAAAAAATCGCGGCGACCGTGATCTGTCGATACACCGGTGCAAACATGCGGCAGAAACTGGAGTAGCGCGCCGCCTGGTTGAGCACGGTGAACCGCTCTTCATCGCCCGCATCCAGGTCGGCGTTACCGCCGCTGTCACCACTGACGGTGGGATACACGTAGAAACAGTCCACGGCGGGATCATCGGCCACCACGTGTTCCTCAATTTCCGTGGTGCCGTCGGCGAATACCACCGTCGTGTCGAGATCGCCCATGCAGACGTTGTCGGCATCGGCAAGATCCGGGTGACACAGCCAGTTGTCCAGCGCCTGGTAGATCTCACTGTTAAACCCCTCAAAGGGGTTCACCACACCCAGTGGAATATTCGGCGGATTTCTAGGGTTCTCATTTTCGCTGGCGCAGGCCGCCAGCAGCACCGCCATGAGCAGGACAATCGTTGACCGCATTACAGTTCCTCCCGTGTCACCGCCGGTATCCGGTCGGCGGATTTGCTGATCTCCACGAGGATGCCGGACAGGTGCGACATCCCCGACAATTTTTCGATGTTGTCTTTGCCGTCGCCGGCCAGGAAATTGGAATTGACCCCCGGATGGCGCTGCGCGTGGGGCAGTCCATCGGCATCTTCGTGGCCCCAGCACTGCGGAATCGCGATTGTTCCGGGCATCATCTCGTCAGTAATGCGCGCGGGCAGTGTGATTTTGCCAAAAGCGGAGGAGACATCGACCAGGTCGAGCTCTCCAATCGAACGCTCCGCCGCATCCTTGCCGCTCAGGTAGGCGTAGTTGGTTTTGTCTTTGACAAGGCGCGGTGAGTTTGCCGACGAGGTGTTCATGCGCTTGATCTCGCGCTTGCCGATCAGCTTGATCTTGTCGAGGTTGCGCAACTCTTCCTCGTACAGCGTTTCTACCCGATCGCGGAACGTTTCCACATAGGGCGCCGGGGCAAGATCGACGAGACCGTCGGGCGTCAGCACCTTGTCCGTGCCCAGGAAATTGTTACCCGGGTTGTCGGGCAATCGAATACCGTGCGGGTGATCGCGCAGCATCGCCTTGAAGCCGGGCTGGCCGGCCTGCTTGAGCATCCCGTTGATCAACAGGTCCGGCACCTTGATAAAGCCCAGCGGGGTATGCGCCAGGCGCGCTGCGAGTTTCAGGAAACCGCTGAACACGCGACTGTTCATCAGCGTGATGCCGAGCTTGTCGGCCAGCCGCACGTACATCCACCACTCGTTGCGTACGCCGGGTGGCGGCTCGAGTACGGCATCCGCAGCGTAAAGGTAGGGTGTGGCGTTACAACCGACGAAGGTTTGCAAAGCGTAGGGCATGCCCTTGCGTTCCATCCAGGTCGTTGCCGGCAGGATGTAATGCGCAAGGTTGCCTGTTTCATTGCGGAACAGGTCGATACTCACCAACAGTTCCAGCTTCGACATCGCATCGCGCAGACGCCCGCCGGGATTGCCGCAGGCCAGCAAGGGGTTGGACGCCTCGACGATCATCGCGCGAACATTGCCGCTCTCGATGTCGTCGTAAACCATACCGGCCGGCTGCTGGCCACTGACGGTGGGAAAGTCATCCTCGCGGTGAAAGCCCAGGTTCATCTGCGGATCGTCCTTGGCCTGGGTGGCGAAGTCGATCAGGCCCTCACCGATAAGATTGCCGCCGACGCGGTCGAAGTTACCGGAGATCAGGCTGATCGACTCGAGCAGCCAGTAACACAGCGTGCCGCTGCGACCCTGATTGACCCCCGTCGCCATATTCAGCGCGGCGCCATCAGCAGCGATGTAGTGATCGACCAGATCGTTGAAACTTTCGACCGAAATACCGGTGACGCGCGCCTGGCGTTCGGCAGTCCACGGTGCGACCGTCTCACGCAGTGCGTCGAAGTTTTTCATCGTGGCAGCAACGCGCGCCTCGTCCACTGCACCGCGCTGGATAATCGCGTTGCAAAACGCCGCCAGGAAGTACACGTCGGTGTCCGGGCGAATAAACAGGTGCTCGGCGTTACGCGCGCTCTCAATCCGTCGCGGGTTGATGAAGACGACGCGACCGCCGCGCTCGACGACATCGCCAAACCGCTCGCGGGCACGCGGCAGGTGATAGAGCGTGTTGCCGGAGATTACCGGGTTGGCGCCGAGCACCATCATGAACTGCGTGTGGTCGACATCCGGGTAGGCCAGGCGCATGGGTGAACCGTACATATCGCCGTTCACCCGGAACTTGTTCATCGTGTCGCAGGTGCCGGTACCGTACATGCGGTTCGAGCCCAGCCCCTTGAACACCTCGCCGCGAAAAATCGGGGCGAGCAGGTTTGCGCCGCCGGGCGCGCCGACAAAATGACTGATGGACTGCGCGCCGTGCGCCGCCTTGATCGCCTTCAGCTTTGCGGCGATTTCATCCAGCGCCTGCTCCCAGCTGATCGGCTCCCAGCGATCACCGACCCGCTTGAGCGGTTCGGTCACCCGGTCGGGACTGTGCTGTACCGACTCGTAGCGGGTGCCTTTAACGCAGGCGTAGCCGCGGCTGACCACGTGTTCCTTGTCGGGGCGAATGTCGACAATGCGATTGTCCTGTACATCCACCTCCAGCCCACAGAACGATTCGCAAAGCGAGCAGAATGTCAGTCGTGTATCGGTCATGGAAATCCCTCCCTGTTTACTGTCTTCCTGATGCTGACGATGCCACAGCATCGATAAATTGCGCTACCCGCGCAACAAACGCGTCGGGAAAGGCCACGTAGGCCATGACATGACTGCGCCAGCCACCGCGATCGGGCAGGCCCGGGTGATCCGCCGGCACGGGCGGCGCCAGCCACAGTTCAACGTGTTCGTTACTCGCCGCAAGCTGGTGTGCGTATTGCGCGGTGGTGACCGGGTCCTGGGGATCCTGCAGCAGCAGAATCGGCAGCTCAAGGCGCGTCGCCAGGGCCAGAGCTTCATCCTCGCCGGCGGGCAGTCCGAAGAACTGTTTGCCGGCCCACGCCGATGGCAGGAACAGGGGGCTGGGCAAACCGGTCTGCACGGTCCCGCCGCGAGCGAACACGTCGGTGGTATCGAGCAGCGGATCAAGGAGAATGAGCGCGTCGACCTTTGCACCGGCAGCCGCCGCGTGAATGTCCGTCGCACCGCCCATCGAGATGCCCATCAGGAACAGGGGTAAGCCTGGCGCCCGCTGGCGCATCCAGCGCACCGCGGCGGCGGCATCGTGGTGTTCCGTGCGACCGAACTGGACACCCGAGGCATCGTCGTCCGACAAACCGTGATTGCGCAGGTCGATCGCCACCACGTTTAGACCGCGCCCGACCATGTCGGCGTAAAACGGCACTGAGTTAAAGAACGTGCTGTGACGGTTGGAACCGCCGCCGTGCAGAAATACCAGGTTGGCGCGCGCGTTGTCGGCGGGCATCCACCAGCCGGCAATGGAGAGGGGCTGGTCCGCCGGGG
>CAYGOX010000046.1:16076-16396 GCA_964351485.1 uncultured Halioglobus sp. | reverse complement strand
GGATGGGTTGCGCCGGGGTGTCGTAGTCCCACAGGTCGTGGCGCACGTGCTGGAAATGCCAGCGCACCTGGCCGGTGAGCAGGTCCAGCGCCACGATGCTGTTGGCGTAAAGTCCGTCGCCGGGCCGGTTGGCGCCGTAGTAATCGACTGAAGCTGCGCCGGTGGGCAGGAACACCAGGCCGTGCTCGGCGTCGATCGACATGGGGGCCCAGACGTTGGCGCTGCCGCTGTCGGGGTAGCCCTGCGGCGGGTCGAAACTCCAGCGCGGCGCGCCGGTGACGCTGTCGAAGGCCGCGACAGTGCCCCGCGGTGGCTTCGTG
>CAYGOX010000046.1:3550-16066 GCA_964351485.1 uncultured Halioglobus sp. | reverse complement strand
AACCGACGACGACAACGCCGCGCGCAACCACTGGCGCGGAGGAGTTGCTGACATCGCCCGGCGCGTAGCCGGATGCACCGTACAGCGCGACCTTGCCACCCTCACCGAAGCTGTCGCAGGGCGCGCCGGTCAGCGCGTCCAGCGCCCACAGGCGGCGATCGTGCGTGGCGAGGTACAGCCGGTGGGGACAGTTTTCTTTTTTCTCGTCGACGGCGGCGTAGCTCACCCCGCGGCAGCGGAAGGGGCGGTCGCCGCGGCGGTCGATCTGCGGGTCGAAGCTCCAGCGTTCCACTCCGGTCGCCGGGTCCAGCGCGATAACGCGATTGAACGGTGTGCAGTACACCAGCGACGCGCCCGCTGCCTCGGGCAGCAGGATGGGTGTGCTCTGCGCGGAGGATTGCTCCAGCAGATCGGGCTCGGTGTCGGCGTCGCCGCTGCGGTGCACCCAGGCTGGCGCGAGGGCGGCGACATTGTCGCGGGTAATCTGCGCGGCGTCCGAGTAGTGCCGGCCGCCGGGATCGCCGCCGTAGTACTGCCACTGTCCCGCAGAGCCGCCGCTGCCGTACAGGGCAGCCGGCGCCAGGGCCAACAACCCTGCCTGCAATAACGCGAGGGCTCTAGTCATTGAGCGGGGCGATGCGCAGCAGCGTCGGGACGCCGCCCTCGGATTGCCAGGTGGGGAAGTGCGAGTTGGTGGTGTACACCGCGCCGTCGACTTCAGACACCTCGATATCGCGCGTGAAGAAGCGCTGGCGCGGCATCGGGTAGACGCGCCACTGCTCGTCGGCGATGGTAAAGCTCATGATCGTGTCAGACTGGTTGCCGTTGACCCACACGACACCGCGGTCGCGGTCCACATTCAGCGCGTAGGGCACCTCGTTGAGCACCGGCAGCGGGTAGTCGCTGAACGTTTCGGTGTCCGGATCGTATTTCACCAGCAGGGAATCCTGGAAGGCGACGATCCAGATATTGCCGTCGGCATCCACCCGCAGCCTGCGCGGCCCCTCGAAGGGAAAGTCGATCATCGTCACCTCGTCGGTGTCCGGATCGATCATCGCCAGGTCGTTGGCGTACAGCCGCGCCACCCAGACGCGGCCGTCGGGCGCAACGTCGATACCGTAGGGCATGGGCAACCCGGTGGAATCCATGTCCGGAGACGGTGTGGGGCGGTACTCGGGATTGATGCGGAAGATCAGCGGCAGCGATTTGAGAATCAGCCACTCCTTGAAGCTGCGCGCGTCCAGGTCGTAGAGCGTGAACTCGTTTGTGGTCCGGTCCAGTTTCGCCACCTGTGAAGACAGTGCCAGTGTGAACCACACCCGGTCCTGCTCGTCGGTGCGAATGGTGTGCGGGTAGTAGCCGCCGGGCATGTCGTGGATGATGAATTCTTTTTTGGTGACATCGAATTCCAGCAGCGCCTGTTGCATCGACGGCGTGATAAAAATGTTGCCGTCCTTCTTCGAGTAGGCGAACGAGTGAACGCCGTAGTAGTTGCCCATCTTGGGGAACACTTCGAAGCGGTGCCCGAGAATGCCGCCGAGTTCTTCGTCACCGCGCAGTGGCACCTTGTACACAGTGTACTGGCCGGTCTTCGGGTCGAGTTCGTAGATGCGGTCGAACAGGTTGTCGCCGATGTAGATAAAGCCGTTGGGGTGCAGCAGGAAATCGTGCATTTGCGAGAAGCCGTCGCCAATTACCCATTCGGTCATCTCGATCCCGGGCAGGTGCGATTCCCAGCGCCGCGGCGCCGGTACCTGTTCCGGATTGTCGCGCAGCGCGCGGTACTCGGTTTGCAGCGCCTCGGCCATCGGGACGAAATCTTCGTCCGGCACGCGCGCGCCGTAGGTGTTCATCCGCTTGATCACGCTGATCCACTGGTCGACGGTGCGCTCGTTGCGCATGAACGGCGAGGCCTGCTGGTGGCAGAAGGCGCAGTTGAGCATGAACCGCTTGCGCACACCCTCGTCGCCGCCGAAGGTGAGCTGCGAGAGCCAGACGTTGGAGGGAAAGCTGGCGATGATCTCGGCCGGGGTCTGTGCCTCCATCACGACGGCATCGGGAATTTCATCCAGCGTCGCGTCGCGGTAGTTCTGGGCCCGCACCCGGTAGCGCGCCTTCCCGGCGGGGAAATTCACCACACCATCGCTGTCGGTGAATCGGGTGACGATGCCGTGTGTCTGGTTCAGCACACCCGGCGCGGGATAGCCGTCGTCGCTGGTGTCGACCCGGTTGGGCGTCAGCGGCGTGCGGGTGACCATGGCGCCCGGCAGCGCGTGTCCGGCCTCGTCGGTCACCACGAGTTGAGCGGCTCGCCCCGGCAGCGCTGCGAGGGCGGCCAGGGTGAGGGCGGCGATCAGGATGCCGGTTGCGGGCGGGCGGCGCATGGGCTGTCTCCGGTGTCGGATTCGGGCCCGCTAGGGTGTCTCAGTCGACGTTGGTTTTCAACAGCAGGCGCTTGAAAACCACGGCGTTGTGGTCGTTTTCATCGCGCTCGGGCTCCTCGGCCAGGGCGACGTTGGGGAAGCGCCGGAACAGCTCCGTCAGGGTCAGGTAGAGCTGGCGCTTGGCCAGCGCCGCCCCGATGCAGTAGCGCGGCCCGTAGCCGAAGGTCACGTCCGGGTCGAAAACGCGCTTCACGTCGAAGCGCTCCGGGTCCGGGTAGTACGCCGGATTGTGATCCTTCAGGTGCGGCATCATCAGCACCATCACGCCCTTGCGCAGTTGCTGCCCCATGAACTCCATGTCGCGCGGCGCGTAGCGCGCGAAGCCCATTTTTGAGGACACACCCCAGCGGTGAATCTCGCTGAAGGCGTTGGCGAACGCGTCGGGCGTGGCCAGCGCGTCGGCCACCTGGTCGGGGTGCTTGAGCAGGCTGTAGACCGACCACTGCTGGGCTACCAGCGTGGTGTCGGCGCCGGCGCCGAAGAGGGCGAGGATCAGGGTGATGATGTCACCCTCTTCAAAGCCCGCGTTTTCCTGCTCGATTCGCAGCAGGGTGCTGAGAAAATCGTCCTGCGCGGGAGCATTGCGCCGTTCGGCGATGACCTCCTTGAGTATATCGATGGCGCTGCTCGTCGGAAATCGTCGGGTTCCACGCCTCGGTGAAGGTCATGATCACCTTCTTGATCTCGGGCCAGTACTTTTCGGGGACGCCGACCATGCGCGTGATCGAGATAAAGGGAATGTGATTGGCAATTTTCTCGATGTAGTCGAAGGTGCCCGGCTCGCCCAACTCGTCGAACAGTTTTTTCACCTCGGGCTCGATCCGCGCCTGGATCGCGTCGACCACGTTGCGCGAAAACGCCGGTGCGGTCACCTTGCGCACCAGGCGGTGGTGATCCTGGTCAGCCAGCAGGCTGTGGCCGATCATGGCGCGTTCAAAGTTGCTCCACTGGTCCTCGGGGGGGCGCGGTGGCGCGAATTCCCAGTCGTAGAAGTCCGACGATAGCGGCTCTGTCTTCCACGCTGCCATGATGTCCTCCATGCGCGTGACGATCCACGCCTGCCACGGCTCGTACCACACGATAGGGCCGCGTTCGGCCAGCGCGAGGCACTGGGGAACGGGGTCGTTCATGTATGCCGTTGAATGGGGGTCAAAAATCTCTGCTACCGGTGGCAGGTTGGAAGCGGCCTCGGCCATCATGGTCTCCTGGTGTTGCGGGGCGATCGCGCGGGATGCGGTCGTCAGTTCAATATAAGTATACATCTGTATACCTTTTTGTCGTTAGCAAATGACACAAACTTAATGAATCCGGGCCGTCAATTGCGAAAAGCGCCCCGGCGGGCGGTACACTGTGCCCTCCACGACCACCACGAGATCGTATGGAACTGATCGTCTTCGACCTGGACGGGACCCTGCTCGACAGCCGGTCCGAGGTGTCCCGGCACACGCGCGAAACCCTGCGGCGCCTGCGAGAGCGCGATATCGCCTACACCGTCGCCACCGGCCGCACCCTGCACGCGGCCCGCGACCTCCTGGAAGGGCACGGCTTCCACCTGCCGCATATTTACAAGAACGGGGTGATGACCTGGCGGCCCGAGCACGACAGCTTCAGCCACTGTGCGCTGCTGACCCTCGATGAGATCGAGGAGGTTCTCACCGCCTTTGCCAGTGTCGATGTCTCACCCTTTATCTTCACCCTGGAAGGCAATGTCGAGCACACGGTGTATCACCCGCCGCTGCGCAACGAAGCCGAGCGCGAACTGGTGGCGGTGTTTGCCCGCGATCGCGGCCTGGTTGTGCGGCCCCTTGCCGAGCTGCCCGGCTGGGCCAGTATTACCAACATCAGTGCGCTCGGGGAGGCGGCCGCGATTGACGCCGTTGCCGGGCGGGTGGCCGACCAGCCGCACCTGGTGGCCTACGCCGGGACAGCGATTGAGGGCAAGGGCTGGCACTGGATCGATATTCACCACAGCGACGCGAGCAAGGGCGGCGCCATCGAGGTGCTCAAGCAGGACCTGGGGGTCAGTCGTGTGATCTGCTTCGGCGACAGCGACAACGACCTGAGCATGTTCGCCATGGCCGACGAGGCCTATGCGCCGAGCAACGCCAAGGCGGTGGTGCGCGAAGCGGCAACCGCGGTGATCGGGCACCACGATGAGGACGGCGTTTCCGCCTTCCTGCGCGAGCGCTTCAAGCTGTAGCGTTACACCGGCCCGCGAATGCGCCGGATCGGCCCCCAGAACCGCACCGCGCGCCCGCGAATGAATTCGTGCGCCAGCAGTGCGCCGAGAAAGATCAGGCCCGGGGCGAGCTGAATACCGAGACGGCCAACCGCGGTGTAGTTGGCTGCGGCCCAGCCGAAGCCGGTGAACAGGAACAGGAACAGGAACAGGCCGACGGCGCAGCCCAGCGCCACGGTCAGTGGCAGGAAGTCGCGCGTCAGCGCCTTGGGCATCAGCGCGCCCAGCGCCAGCAGGGCCAGCAGTCCATAACCCGCCAGATGCCAGCTGCCGTGAATGAGCACACTGGTCAGCACGCCGACCAGCGCCTCGACATCAAACGTGGGGTGTAACTCGCGCAGGGTGATGCCCGCCAGCCCGATATCCTTGGGAATGACCAGCCAGCCGAACAGGCCGAGCAGGCAGAACAGGACGAACAGCTTGGCCGCTTCCCGGCGCGCCATGAACGCCGCCGCAATGGCCGGGGCGATGGTCATGGGCCAGACCGCACCCTCGTTCTTGAGCAGGTAGCAACAGGCGGCGAAGATCACCAGCAAGATGCCCTGCCAGCGGTCGCGCCCAACCGACCAGTTGTGCAGGGCCATCAGCGCGCAGGCGAAGGTGGCGCCCAGGAACATGTCGGCGTAGCCGGCCAGGGCCACGTGGATGTTGATCAGCGGCATAGACATGAGGACGTAGGTGGCCGCCATGGCCAGCGGCAGGCCCAGCCCCGCGACGCGCAGCTGCGCGAAGAAGGCCAGCCCCAGCGCGACAAAGGCCGCGACCCAGGGCAGGTTCATCAGGCTCTCGTCCCAGCGCTCCAGCGCCAGACTCATCCAGACCTGCAGCAGGGGGATGGCCGGCGGATACTCCGGGTGCCGGTCGGTGTAGACACCTTCGCCGGCGGCTTCCAGCCATTGCGCCCCACCCACGAAGGGCACCAGTTCGCGGTGTTCGAACCAGACGCGCGCCTTGGTCGCCCAGTGCATGGTCGCATCCCAGGGAAACAGCGGCCGCCAGTAGACCTCCTGCGTCAGCAGACCGATGCGCCACAGTACCAGCGCCAGCAAGGCGCAGAACAACAGTCGTCCGCCGGTGGAGAGCTGTGCCCAGGTGGGCGCGAGCGGGATGGGCACCGGCGTGGTGTGGGGGCGCCGCAGGCAAAGTCCGGCCAACAGTCCGAGGGCGGTCAGCAGGCCGCACAGCGCAGCCGTGGGACCGAAGGCCAGGCCGGCGCCGAGTGCCGCGGTGAGACGCAGCAGCACGGTGGTGAGCAGCAGGCCGAGCAGCGTGCCGTAGCCGATGATCAGTGCGGCCCGCGCCGGTGTATCGCGCGGGACCAGCAGGCGCACCCAGACGCTGCCCAGTGCGATGGACAGTCCCAGTGCGAGGCTGACGTTGAGCAGGTCCATCTCAGCGCACCCGCAGCAGCGTGCCCACGCTGTCACTGTTGAGGGTTTCTACTGCCAGGTTGCCGGCTTCGAGTACCAGGGTGCCGTTGGCCGTGTCGAAGGTGGTCGTGTTGGGATTGAGCAGGGCGATATAGTCGCCGCTGCGCAGATGGTGACGGCGCGGAATCTCCCGGCCGCGCAGCTGCCAGAATGCGTTGAATGGGTAGAAATAGTACGCCGCTCGCAGCCCGGTGTACTCGTCGCTCGATGCCACGAAGATCCGGGCGTCGGCCTGCGGTATGTGCGCGCGCGAGGCGGTGACAAAGGCGTGGAGTGCCGCATCGGGACCGATCGCCAGTTTCTCCGGCGTCGATTTGCCGGCGAAGGTCGCCCGGGTCGCCGCGACCTGCTGTACCAGACGGTAGTTCCAGACCAGGTCCAGCCCGATCCATGCGACGAGAAAAATCAGTCCGGCGACAGCGCCGGAAAACCGCAGCTTGCGCACCACCAGGCACAGCCCGAGGTAGATCGCCAGGCTCGCCAGGAAAAGCGTGGCGAACAGTGGCGCAGGGTAGAACGAGGCCACCCGCCGGGCGCCGGTATGGGCGTTCATCGACGACCGGTTCCAGGGCACGAACGCCGTGAGATCGCTGTAAATAGCCCGTAGCTGGGCGCCCAGCGACGCGGTGTGCAGAGAGAAATCCTCGATCGTGATGGCGGAATCGGCCTGCCCCATGATGATCAGGTGCAGCGTGGTGATCCGCCCTTGCCAGCCGGGCAGTTCACCGGTGGCGATCCAGAGCGACTGGCGGCTGGTCGTTTCCAGTGCGTAGGTGTGGCTCGTGTCGGGGTCGGCGGCGGTGCGCCAGGCCAGTACGATCTCGGGTTTCGGTGTGGATTCCGCCAGCGCCAGGTGCAGGTAGGGATAGGCTGCCGCGTCGAATTCTGCCGGTGGAAATGGCACAAATGCGCCGCCAAACCGGCTCAGGATGACGCGGTCGCCCTCGATGGTTGCCCCGCCGGTCATGGCTGTGCCCTCGGCCGGCGGCTGCCAGCGCAGCGAGCCCGGGACGGTCCCATCGACACCGCCGGGCAGGAAAACTGTGTACAGCAGTGTCACGCACGCCGCTAATCCCAGCAGCAGTGACAGCCCCGCTATTCTTATCATGTGAAACGTCGCAGCCAGGTCGTTTCTGTTTTTACCAATACTAGCAAGTACTCGCCGATAATATCTAATCGGGAGAGTCCTCCACGAGCGCCAGTGTGCCCGTTTGTGAACTACGGCCACCTGGCGACGCTCGCCCGCGGCGCGCCCGGGCTGCTAGACTGCGCGCATGCGTTACCTCACCCTCCTTCTTTTGTGTTTCTGCCTGGGCGGCTGCGCCGGCTACGAGTTGAAAAACCTGGCCAAGTCCGACGTCGACCTGGTGGCGGACCAGTTTATCGAAGAGTCGCGGCGCGCTGTCCGCGAGCTGATGGTGAAACTCTACAAGCGCAACCCGGACCAGCTGCTGCGCGGTGCCGGTCGGACCGCCGATGAACGTCTGCAGCAACTGCGCAGCAACCCCAACGAGCTGCAGTTCGCGGAGTTGCACAACAAACAGGATATTGCGGCGCTGGAGCTGGCGTTCGACCCGGCCTTCGAGGGCGACCGCGTGTTTGCGCTCGCGGTGGGCCTGGGCAGCATGCTGCGCAAGGCCTACCAGTACAAGCCCGAGATGTTCCTGCCCGACCGCCTGGACCCGGAGGTGTTGCGCACCAGCGCGCGCAATGTCGAGGTGCTGGTGTGGAAGCTGAAGAACACGCGCAAGCCCGACGGCACCCATTTTTTGATCACGCACGAGTACCAGGGCGTGGTCGACAACCTCAGCTTTGAACGCCTGTTTGGCAAGATTATCGTGCTGCAGGAGATGATGGCGCGGATCGCCGGTGACTCATCCAACCGCATGGTCACCAGCGCCGTCCACGCGGTGTCCAGCGTGTTTGTACCCCTGCCGATTTAGGGCGGCTTATTGCGGCGTGGTCGTGAAACTGTCTGCGATGGCCCCGGCCAGCGCCACCAGCAGGCGCTGCTGCGCTGCTGCGAGCGCGGCGTAGCCGTCTTCCGATAGCGGTTCGCTGCCGGCGTATTCAAAAATCTCGCCGACTGTCTCACCCTCGTAGAACCACCAGTGCGCGACCAGCCTGGCCTTGCCGTCGCGCGTGCCGTGCAGCTGGTCGATGCGGATATCGAAGCGGGTGGCGTCGCTGTTGAGCTGCCAGGGCAGAATGTCGTAGCCGCTGGCGCGCGTGGTTGCGCTCAGCATCAGCGTGCGGATGCCGTCGCGCAGTGGCTCTGCCCACAGGTGAAAGCGGGCCGGTCGCAGCTCGCCCGTCTGGGTTTCCAGCAGCATTCCCGGTTGATCGATGTACGGTGCGATCGTCAGTCCGCCCAGGGCGTAGGGCGACTGTATCGCCAGCGACCGTGTGCCCTCGCTCAGCTCGGTACGCAGCAGGTAGTAACTGGGCAGCGGCGTGGCTGTGCTGCAGGCGCCGAGACACAGCAGGCACAGGATGATTGCCAGTCGATTCATGTCACTGCGCCTCCGGCTCCGGGTCGGGTGTGGGGTTGGTGGGCAGGATCAGTGCATTGGGCTGCTCCACCAGGGTTTGCGAGAGTGTCTCAAAGTTGGCCAGGGCGCGGTTGAGGCGCGCCAGGCTGGTATTGAGGCTCTGGTAGGCCTCGGACTCGGGCGCCAGGCCGGCGACCGCCTTGCGCAAATCGGCCAGGGTGGCCTCGATCTGCTTCGGCAGGCCCTGGGTGCTCTCGTCGTCGAGCATGCCGTCGAGCCCCTGCAGTGCGCCGTTGAGCGAGTCGAGCGCGCGGTTGGCGTTGGCGAAAGTCTCGTCCAGCGGCAGCTCGTTGAGCATTTCCAGCAGCGCCGTGGCGCGGTGCTGGAGCTGGCCCAGGCCGGTATCGATGCTCGGCAGCAGCGGGTAGCCCAGCAGCGTGTCCATCTCCTCGGGCTGCACGTTCTCGAAGTAGTCGATACTGACGTACTTGGCCCCGGTTAACAGGCTGCCGGTTTCGAGCGAGGCGCGCAGGCCCTTGCCGATGCCGGCGGTGAGGATCTGGTGCAGCTGTTCCAGCGAGTCCTTGCGGTCGGGCAGTTGCAGGCGGGCCGGTTCGAGGTAGATCAGCACGGGAATCGGCGTGACGGTATCGCCGGCTTCCTCCACGGCGGCGCGCTCGATAGAGTCGCGCACCATGATCCGTTCCACCCGGCCCAGCTCGATACCGCGGTACTCGACCGGCGCGCCCGGCAGCAGGCCCTTGATCGAGTGGTTGAACGACACGATGTAGTGTGCGCCGCGCCGGTAGGGATTTTCGAGGATATCGTCGTAATCCTCGTACAGCTTGAAAGTGGTGTTGTTCTCTACCGGGTCGCCCTCGCCGACGCCCTCGGGCAATCCGAAAGCGACGCCGCCCAGCAGCAGGGTGTCGGCCGAGCCGGTATCGATCTTGAAACCGTCCGCGCCGGCGGTGAGCGTGATGCCGCTGACATCCCAGAAGCGGACCGAGCTGTTGACCAACTCGTGGTAGGGCGCGTCAATGAAGACGATGTAGCGCACCTGGCGGTCGGACAAATCCAGCTCGGTGCTCTCGACACGCCCGACCTTGAAGCCCTTGTACAGCACGGTATCGCCGGTGCTGATGGACGAGGCCTGTTCGCCGACCAGTTCCAGGCGCAGGCCGGGGGCGCCGGCGGGGGTCTGTGGCGGGTTTTCGAGGGCCACGTAGCGTCGCTGGCCCTCGACCCCGGTTCCCGGCGAGAGCTGGATGTAGGCGCCCGAGAGCAGCGTGTCCAGGCCGGAAATGCTGTCGAGCCCGACCCTGGCGGTAACCACCCAGAAGCGCGTGTCGTCGCGCAGCAGTGGGTAGGCCTGGCGGTTGAGTTTCACGCGGGCGATCACGCCGTCGAAGCTGTCGTTGAGACGCACTTCGGCGACCACGCCCATGTCGACGTTGCGGTACTTCACCCGCGTTTTGCCCTGCTCGAGGCCGCTGGCCGTCTTGAACTCGATCTCGACTTCCGGTCCGCGCGTCCACCACGCCTGCAGGATCACGTACGTCCCCATCAACAGGGCGAGTAGCGGGATGAGCCAGACGCCGGAGATCCGTCGGCTGCGCGATATTCTGGCGTTGCTAGTGTTCACCCGGTCCCTCGTTCGTGTTGTCCCATATGAGTCGTGAGTCGAAGCTCTCGGTGGCGATCATCGTGAGCATCACGACACCGGCAAACGACAGGGCGGCGACACCGGGCCGCACGACCATCAGTCCCGTCAAGTGTACCAGTGCGACCAGAATCGCTACCACGAAGACGTCCACCATAGACCACTTGCCGACGAACTGCGTGACGCGGTACAGGACAGCCCGCTGCCGGGCCGTGAGGTAGGAGCGGCCGCGCACGGTCCATACGAGGTAAAACATGATGAGGATTTTACCCAAGGGGACGATGACACTGAATACAAAAATCACGACCGCGATGGGCACGCTGTCTAGCTCGATCAGGACCAGTACCCCGCCGAGAATGGTGCTGGCCTCCTCGACGCCGAACTGCTCGGTGTACATGATCGGGTAGAGATTGGCGGGAATGTAGAGAATACACGCGGTCAGCAGCAGCGCCAGCGTGCGCTGTATGCTGTCGTGCTTGCGTGGGTGCAGATGACTGCCGCAGCGGTCGCAGCGCGCGGTTTCGATAGGCAGCAACTTGCGGCACATCTCGCAGGCCACGAGGTTGCGTTCGGTCGCCGTGGTGCCCCCGGGGTTCATCGGCCTGCGATCTCTTCGATGCGCTGCCAGGTCTGCATGCGATCGACGTTGGAAACCGCCAGCAGGAAGCAGATGGTGAAGCCGGCGTAGGCCCAGAACGATACGCCGATCACCACGCTGGCCATGGACGACAGCTTCACCAGGGAAACGATGACGCCGATGATAAACACCTCGGCCATCGACCAGTGGTGCAGGTGCAGCACCAACTTGGCCAGGCGCGGCAGCAGCGGGTGGCTGTAGCCGATAATCAGAGGCACACACAGCGCGACCAGCACCAGCAGGATGATCGCCGGGACGGCGATGATAAAGGCGCCTACCAGCACCCCGACCAGCGGCATACCGTTTTCCCACAGCGCTGCGGGCGTTTCGCGCAGCGTGATCTCGCTGCCGGCGCCGCCGGCGGAAAACGAGAGAAAGTCGAAGCTGTTGGCCACGAGCAGCAGGATCAGGCCGCCGATGGCGAAGGCCAGGATACGGTTGTAGGCATCGCTTCGAAAGCGCGTAAGGAATTCGCCGCAGCGCGGACAGGCCGCGCGGTCGCCGTCGCGCATTCCCCCGATGTGAACCAGCAGGTCACAGCCGGGGCAGGCGATATCGTGCTCGGTCAGGTTGGAGGTGTGTACCAAATCGGTGAGCTCCACGCGCGCTCCCGAATCACTTTACGGTGCTCGGGCGCACAACAGTTGTCCATGCCCTCGGGAATCGTGGCCGGGTCGTCGCATTGTACCTTGGCCTGCGCGCAGATGCGCTGGCTCCAGCGGCAGCTCGGGGTTTCCAGCACGCGCGTGTAATAGAACGCCTGCGCATCGGGGTCGAAGGCGCTGTCTTCCCACACGGTGCACAGCTGCGCGTGTCCGCTGCCGGATTGCTCGCAGGTCGCCAGGTCGACGCTGGCGGTGCGATCGCCGCCGGCGACATCCAGCACCTGCTCGTGCAGCTCGCCGTCGGTGTACCAGCCCTTGACCACCTGCACCCGCTCCAGCGGGCTGCCCGGGTACTCCTCGGTACCGTTGTCCATACTCGCCGACACGATAAAGCGCGGGTTCTCGCCGGCGGCGGGGCGGGGCGTGAGGTCGCTGCCCATGGGGACGCCCTGCGCATAGCCGGTGGCGACCATGTCGGCGCTTTCGCAGGCGCTGGCCGGGTAATCCCAACCGCCGAAGAAGCGGACAATCGGACGGGTACCGCTGGTGGCGTAGGCTTCGCGGCGTCGCATGGCGGCAAACAGCGAATCGCGGGTGTTTTCCTCGGCGTACAGCACGGCCAGGCCGCCGGGGCTGTACTCCAGCTCGTCGGGCAGGCCCAGCGGTACGCCGTCACGGGCGCCCATGCCGGCGCCGCCGTGGCCCGGGTGATTTTTCTCCATCGTCAGTCCCGGTGCGGCAATGTGCGTATCGGTGCTGGAAATCAGGCCGAACTTGAAGCTGTTCGCACCCAGCTCTTCCTGTTGTTGCAGGCCTTTCTTGAGGGCGTAGCGCAGGAAGTTGGCCTCGGTGGGTGGGATCGTTTCGGGCTTGGCATCGTCGCCCATCAGGAAACTCAGGAAGCCCAGCTCGGCCAGTGGCAGGTGGCCGGTGTTCTTGCCGCCGAACCGGTCGTAGCCCATTTTTTCAAAGCCGCAGTACTCGTCCTCGGCCCACATGGGCAGGC